>NZ_VRMC01000219.1:0-1784 GCF_008369905.1 Pseudonocardia sp. EV170527-09 | reverse complement strand
TCTCGTTCTCAGCAGAGCCCATAGGGTCTGATGTCATCACTCACAGTGCCCATCCCGCCGGACGCTGAGGTCCGGCGTGTCGGGCCGGAACCACCGTTCGTTGCACAGGCCCTTCGATGGCTCGGATGGCTCGCCCATTCCTCGACAGCATGGGCGTGGGTCTGTTCGATCAACGGAGAAGCCCGCGTTGAGGGCGATCAGGTGGCGCTGGGACGACACGTCCACTCGAAGGCGATCAGGGTGGACTTCCAGCGCATCGCCCACCGAGCGCGGCCTCCCCGTCGGGCCCAGCGAGCCGGTGATCAGGTAGAGACACGTGAGCGCGGCCCGCTCGGTGGGGAAGCGCCCACGGACCTTGACCGCGCGGCGGTCGCGGGCGTTGAGCGACTCGATCGCGTTGGCCGAGCAGAGGAGCTTGCGGATAGCGACCTCGCAGCCGAGGAAGGGCCCCGGAGTCCTGCTCAGGAGGGGCCGTGCGCTCGTGGACCAGGCGAACCGCCGGCTCAACGCTCCCAGGGCCGGCCTGTTGCCGCCTGACGAACTCGTCCATGGCAGCACTGTGCTCGTGGCGGCGACCGCCACCCCGGAGGATCAGGCCGTGTGCCGGGCAATCCAGTCGAGCATCGGCTGTGGGTTGTGCTGGAACTCGAGGTAGCCGTCCCAGCGACGCCGACTGCCTTCGATCCAGTGCAGGTGCTTGTCATCCGTGGGCAGCGCGTCATACATCGATTGCACATCGTCCGGGGTGACGAGGCTGTCCTCACGGACCTGGTAGATGAACGTCGGCACGCTCACCGCACCCGCCCACGGCACCGGATCCTGGGCGGACCTTCGTCGTCACCGGCTGGGCGGCCACGAGCGAGTCGACGTCATCGAACGCGGCAGGATCCTGGAAGGCCGCAGCGAACGTGGCGTCCGCGCCGAGACAGCGGCTGAACAGGCTCATCCGCATCGAACCGGTGTCAGGCCGGGTGCGGGCATAAGCGAGGGAGCCGAGCACGTCGCGGGCCTCGTAGATGCCGCTGGAGGTGACGCCGCCGTTGGCGGAGCCGCTGAGGCCGTGGTTGCGCAGATCGTAGGTGAGTACGTTGTAGCCCGCTTCGTGCAGAAGCCCGTAATCCGGCATGAACGGGATCTCGATGTTGTTGCCGCTGGGCGCCCACGCCGAGCACCACGGCTCGAGATGGCTGGGCAGACCGGTGCGGGTGAAGCCCATCGGGTGGTTGGCGATGACGAGTCGGTCGCTGTCGGCGGGAATGAACCAGCCCTCCAGCGGCACCCCGTCGCTGGCGGGGAAGCTCACGTCCTCGTAGTCCAACCCCAGGTCCGCGGGGGTGCCGATGACCGGTGCGCGCTGGTCACCGCGGAATCCGGCGGCAATGGTGTCGAGGGTCCGGGAGATCTGTTCTTCGTCCATGCTTCCAGCCTCATCCGCGTCGGCGCGGCGAACCAGGGGACGCTGACCCCTGACTCCCGACGGTTTCCGCGTCGGGACTCCGAACTCAGCGTTCATACTGGACGTCATGGATTTACCCCAGCTCGGCGCGTTCCTGCGCTCACGTCGCGACCGACTGCGGCCCGCCGAGGTCGGACTGCCTGCCGGCTCCCGGCGGCGGGTCACCGGGTTGCGCCGGGATGAGGTCGGCGAACTGGCGCACGTGTCCACCGACTACGTCATCTGTCCGGGGACGGGCTGTGGTGTCGGTTGATGGACGACCTGACGTGTCGTTGGCCCGGGCGCGATCATGACACGGCTGCCGGGACCGGGGACAGTGCTCTGTCCT
>NZ_VRMC01000218.1:0-1887 GCF_008369905.1 Pseudonocardia sp. EV170527-09 | reverse complement strand
TACGCCGAGATCTGCGCCGATGAGAAGGCGGCTACCGCGATCGGTGTGCTCGAACGCGCCGTGGCCTGGTTCGCCGAGCGCGGCGTCACCGTCGAGCGGGTCCTGTCCGACAACGGTTCGGCCTACAAGTCCTACGCCTGGCGTGACGCCTGCGCCGGACTGGACATCGCTCACAAGCGAACCCGCCCCTACCGCCCGCAGACCAATGGCAAGATCGAAAGATTCCATCGGACCCTGGCCGACGGCTGGGCCTACGCCCGACTCTATGAGTCGACCCGCCAACGCAACGACGCCCTACCCGGCTGGCTGCACTTCTACAATCACCACCGCGCTCACTCCGCCATCGGCAGCCGGCCACCAGTCACCAGGCTGACCAACCTCCCTGGACATCACAACTAGGGACGAGGCGGAGATCGGTCGCTCGCGATGACTGACTCCAGACCGGTCACTAGTTTCTCTGACGGCAGAGATGTCGTCGTCGGACACCTGCCTGAGATTTCGTGTTCTAAGTTCGGCTAAGAATCGAGCCGGGCGATAGAACCAGATGAATTGACCGGTCTCCCTGGCGAACTCTTCCCGGAGGGCAGGTAGGGGGCCGAGGGTGTAGCTCGCCTGTGTCCACCACCAGTCATCCTTACGGTCGTCGGTCACAGAGAGAACATCGTGTCCTTGCGACTTGCTGAAGTTCATCAGCTGACGCCATAGCAAGTAGTCTCCGACGGCCTTGTCGCCTGCCTTGTTGGCGTCACGAAGCCCTGGCGGGGTGTTCTCTGCTATTCGCTGATGGCCCGCCTCAACTTCGATAGCGTGTTGTTTAGTCGAGAACTTTGGCCCGGTTCGACCATCTAAGATGTCAGCCAATCGTTCGACTATGCGATCTGACTGTGGAGTAGATCCGAACTTCGATTCGGCTGCAGAAGACCTGAGGTCGGAGACTGTATCCTCAAGCCTCTCCGTCATATCGACTACGTCGAGGACGCCGTTTCGCTTGTGTGGTCCGAGTTGTGATTTGATATAGTTTGAAATTTGGTCGAGGCTTTCACGAATGACAGTCGGAACCTGCTCCTGCGTTCTTATTACAGACGGCCGGTTGGTGTGAAATTCATGCGCCACTTGATAGGGAGTCCAGAGTCGATCTTTCAGTATCTCTAAAGCTCTCAACATTGCTTCGCGGGCACCCTCATTGTAGCGATATAGGTTGAGAAGAGTGTTCGCGTCTACGACAATTAGAGCGCCGGCCCAAAGCTTGTTCAGTTGGGCTTCTGATACTGGGAAATAGCCGGAGAACTCTGACCGCATAGCTAATGAGTGTATCGGCTTCGGCGCGACTTGGCGTCGTAGCGCCGCCCGGGGACCGGCCGGAGGCCGCACGCCCGGGGCGGCGCCGGAGGCGCCGCTTGATACCGAATGGAAGGTCTAGACACGGCGAGCGCTGATGCCCGTTGTCGTGTCCCGGCTGATGTTTGACGTTCGGGCAGGCAGCCGTAGCTAGATGTGATGTCCAGGGAGGTTGGTCAGCCTGGTGACTGGTGGCCGGCTGCCGATGGCGGAGTGAGCGCGGTGGTGATTGTAGAAGTGCATCCAGCCGGGTAGGGCGTCGTTGCGTTGGCGGGTCGACTCATAGAGTCGGGCGTAGGCCCAGCCGTCGGCCAGGGTCCGATGGAATCTTTCGATCTTGCCATTGGTCTGCGGGCGGTAGGGGCGGGTTCGCTTGTGAGCGATGTCCAGTCCGGCGCAGGCGTCACGCCAGGCGTAGGACTTGTAGGCCGAACCGTTGTCGGACAGGACCCGCTCGACGGTGACGCCGCGCTCGGCGAACCAGGCCACGGCGCGTTCGAGCACACCGATCGCGGTAGCCGCCTTCTCATCGGCGCAGATCTCGGCGTA
>NZ_VRMC01000217.1:0-1910 GCF_008369905.1 Pseudonocardia sp. EV170527-09 | reverse complement strand
CAGCAACGACTGAACACCCGACAAGGGGGTCAGTCCCAATCCGTCGTTACGGGGTTACTCCCAACCCGCCGTTGACACCTGGCAGCGGTTCACCCCACGGGCCACAGCCAGGGCGCGGGCGGCGGTGTCGAAGTCCTCCGGCGTCTGGCCCGGGACCAGGCGCACCTTTACCTCGTCCCAAGAGGGGCCGGAGCGGACCGAGAGGATGCGGGGGAGCTGGTCGCGGCGTGGGCGCTCCCGGGGCGCGGTGGCGGTGCGGCGCAGCGGGTTGACCTGGATGACCGTCGCACCCGCCCGGTCGGGAACGGTGAGTCCGACCGAGCGCAGCCAGCGTGGCATCCGGGGTGCGTAGACAAGCCAGCGCTGCCACCAGGAGCGCAGGTGACGCCCGGCCCACCGGTCGAACGAGGGCAGCGACGCCACCCGCCACACCCCGAGCACAGCCGCGACAGCGGTGAGGGTGAGCAGCAGCGAAAGCAAGCCCCACCACCAGCACCACACGGACACGACGGTCACGGTCGTGGTGGTGCGCCAGTGCCGGACCGCCCACACAGCAGCGAGGACGAGGCCCTTGGCGGCGAACCACAGCGCGATGAACACCACGGCGGCGGTCGCGACAGCTTCCAGAACTCGCGCCAGGTAGTGACCAACCTTGTAGAGCAGGTACACGGCGACCGCAAGCAGGGCGCCGCCGACGGTGCGGATCTGGTTGACCGACAGCGGCACATCGGCCGGTGAGACAGCAGCGGTGATCACGTGCGGCCTCCCTTCCGACGGGCCGGGCGGACGGTGGACAGTGGGACCAGCGCGAGCTGGCCCAGGTGATCGGCGCAGCGACGACGGCGCGGGTCGGGCCGCTCGTACAGCGGGGTCCGGCACACCTCGCAGCGAGGCGGACGCGGGGCGGGCATGGCGCTCACGCGACATCACCGCCGACGGTCGAGACGGACAGGGTCAGCCCGGCGCGGTGCAGAACTCGGCGCTCACCTGGGGTGGTGCCGCCGGTGATGCCGTAGCGGCGTGCGGGGTCCTCGGTGGCCAGGACGTCGGTGAGGCAGGCGGCCCGGACCGGGCAGCCCCGGCACACCCGACGCGGTGTCTCGACCGAGGCGGCGCGGTCGTCGACGGGGAAGAACCGCTCGGTGTCCAGCCCCGCGCACGCGGCGTCCTCGCGCCACCGCGTGTCGGTCGACGCGGTGGGGTCGGTGATCGGGACGAGACGCAGCACCGGCCGGCCCTGGCTCGGGGCGCTCATCGGGCCACCGCCGAGGTGTCCGGGAGCCCGGGGGCGGCGGGTTCGGTGAGGCCGAGTTCGGCCCAGTTGGACATGGCCCCGGCGACGTCGGAGGTGGGGCGCCGGTCGGCGAGGGCCTGCCAGTCGTCGGCGGTGTCGTTCCAGTAGCGGGCCTGGCGCTCGTTGTCCAGGACGGCGGTGACGACGGCCTGGACATAGACGACCGGCACCTCGTGGTGGGTGGCGGTGTCGCGCTGCAGGACGGCCCACCAGCGGGCGCGGCGGGTGTGGAGCTCGGCGAGCCGACGGGCACGGGCGGCGTGGGCGAGCAGGTCCCCGGCCGGGGGGCGTGCGGTGTCGCGGATCGCGCGGTCGGTGCGGCGGAGGCCGGCCTCCACGAGACGGGCCACCGGAACCACCGTCGAGACGGTGGGGGCGGGTGCGGTGTGGGCGTTCATCTAGGGTCGGTGTCCTTCCGAACTCAGATGCCTGGCTAGGTGTGATGTCCAGGGAGGTTGTCCCGTCCGGGGGCGGTGAGTCTGGCTGACAGACGAAGGCCTCCGGTTGTGAAGTGGAGCTGTCTAGGAACCGCTTCACCCACCGGAGGCCTTCGTGTCCCACGCTAACGCCGCCCTGACCCCGCGCGCCCGGCTGCGGCTCGCTCAACTCGTCGTCG
>NZ_VRMC01000216.1:0-1950 GCF_008369905.1 Pseudonocardia sp. EV170527-09 | reverse complement strand
GGGGGAGGAGCTGTGCCGGGTCGCGCTCGGGTTGGCCGGGCGGGGCTGGCCGGTGTTCCCGTTGCGGGCGGGTACCAAGCGCCCGGCGCTGCACGGGCACAGCACGTGCCGGGGCACCGGGCCGTGCGCGGGCGGGCACCGTGGGTGGGAACAGCGGGCGACCACCGACCCGGACCGCATCCGCGCAGCGTGGTCGGCGGGGGCGTTCAACGTCGGCATCGCGACCGGCCCGGCCGGGCTGCTGGTGCTCGACCTCGACACCCCCGAGCCGGGCGAGGTGCCGCCACCGCGGTGGGCCGCCCGCGGGGTGGCCGACGGCGCCGGGGTCCTGGCCGTTCTGCTCGCCGACGCCGGGTGCGTGCTCCCGGCGACCTATGAGGTGCTGACCCCGTCGGGCGGGCGGCACTTGTACTTCCGGGCCCCGGCCGGGCTCGGGCTGCGCAACACCGCGGGCGAGACCGGACGTGGGCTCGGGTGGAAGGTCGACACCCGGGCCGGTGGCGGCTATGTCGTCGCCGCCGGGTCCCGCACCCCGACCGGGGTCTACCGCGCCGCCGACGACCAGGCAGAGGCGACGGTGCTGCCCGGATGGCTGGCCGACCGGCTCGCCCCGCCCCCGCCTGTTCCAGCGGGTCCGATCCGGACCGGGGCCGGGCGCCGTGACCGCTACCTCGACGTCGCACTACGGGCTGAAACAGCACGGGTCACCGGGGCGGCCAAACGCGAGCGCAACCTCAGCCTCTACATCGCCGCGGTCGCTCTGGGGCAGCTCGTCGCGGGCGGCTCCCTGCCCGAACCGGAGGCGTGGTCGACCCTGCGCGGCGCCTGCGCCGGGCACGTCGCGCTCGGCGCCTACTCCGGCCACCAGGCCGAGAAGACGATCGCGTCCGGCCTACGGGCCGGGGCCAAACGACCCCGACGGATCGAGGACGCCGCATGAACTCCCCACCACCCCCACCCCGACACACCAGCGGCCCCGCGGTCGGGGCTCAGACGGCCACTCAGGGCGCCGTGAGCGCCTCCCAGAGCGGGCCCCGACGCGGGGGCTTCCCGGCGCTCGGTGCGGTGCCGACGCCGCCCCGCACGGCCTGGACGGCAGAGGAGCTGATGGGCATGGACTTCCCGACCCCGCGCTGGGCGGTGCCCGGGATCATCTGCGAAGGGGTGACCCTGCTCGCCGGACCGCCCAAGGTCGGCAAATCCTGGATGAGTCTCGGGCTGGCGCTCGACATCGCCGCCGGGCGCCCGGCGTTCGGCCGGATCGACGCCGAGTCCGGTTCGGTGCTCTACCTCGCGTTGGAGGACACCCCACGCCGGTTGAAGTCCCGCATGGAGATCGCACTCGGCGGACGGCCCGCCCCGGCCGGGTTGACCCTGTCGATCGCCTGCCCGCCGATGCCTGCCGGAGGTGACGTCCAGGTCGCCGAGTGGCTGGAGAGCCATCCCGACGCGCGCCTGGTCGTCATCGACGTGTTCGCCAAGGTCCGCGGCAACCCCGCCCCCGGGGTGTCGGCCTACGACGCCGACTACGCCGCGATGACCCGGATCAAACGGGTCGCCGACCACTACGGCGTCGCCGTCGTACTGGTCCACCACGTCCGCAAGGCCGCCGCCGAGGACTTCCTCGCCACCGTCTCGGGCACCAACGGGCTCGCCGGTGCCGCCGACGCGGTCCTGGTCCTCGAACGCGCCCGTGCCCGCGCGGACGGCGTCCTGCACGTCACCGGCCGCGACGTCGACGAAACCGACTACCCGCTGGCGTTCGACCCGTCGGCGGGGGCGTGGTCGCTGCTCGACGGCAACGCCGCCGACTACCAGATGCGCGACACCCGCTCGCTGATCATCCGCTACCTACGCGACTACCCCGGCAAGAAGCCCAAGGAGATCGCCGACGCGCTCAACCTCGACGCCGGGACCGTGCGCCAGACCTGCCGACGCATGCAGGCCGAC
>NZ_VRMC01000215.1:0-2028 GCF_008369905.1 Pseudonocardia sp. EV170527-09 | reverse complement strand
GCCGACCTCCAGCCGGTCGTCACCGCGCTGCGCGGCTGACCCCGCGTCACGCACTAACCACTCTGATCAAACTCGGGTCAAAGGCGGCGACACCGTCGGGCAGGACACCCGCGGCTATGACGCCGGGAAGAAGGTCAATGGCCGGAAGCGGTTCATCATCACCGACACCTTCGACCTGCTGCTGACCACGATGGCGTGCTCGGCCTCGGCATAGGACCGCGACGGGCCAAGCCGATCCTGCTCGACCTCTACCTGCGCACCCGGGTGCGATTCGTCTACGCCGCCGGGTCCGCCGGACTCCTCCTCGACTGGGCGACCACGATCCTGCGCACCAGCGTCGAGGTCGTCCGCAAAACACCTGAGCAGCGCGGATTCTCCGTCCTCCCACGGCGCTGGGTGGTCGAGCGGACCCTGGCCTGGCTCACCGCGCACCGCCGCCTCGCCCGCGACTACGAACGCCACCCCGCTACCGCCGAGGCCATGATCCGCTGGGCCGCGATCAACACCATCACACGACGCATCGCCCGCGGTGAACCCACCCGCCGCCAGCAGAAGTACGTGCTCACACCCTCGACCTGATCTTCTCAAACACGCTCTCAGCAGCAGGAGTGAACTATTGAGAACTCATACACCATATAGCACCCGATTTAACGGCGACATGCTGCTATTAGTTTCAGTTAGTTGGACGAGTCCGCCCGGCAGCTCGCTTCAGTTTGACGGCAGCCAGTCGTTCGGCGACCCCTCTGACCTGGGAGTTCTCCGCTCCCCGTGCGTCTTCGATCATCTGCCTGGCCGCTTCACCACGCAGCTCGCCGAGCGCCATCAGTGCGGACACGGCCACCGGTGATTCCGAATTCTCCACTGCGGCGCCCAGAGCCTCAGCCGCATCCTCCGCATCAGGATGTCCGATGTGACATAGGATGTCCGCCGCGTGCCGCCGCACTACTTGATCGTCCGCCGCGAGCGCTTCGACCAGCGCCGGAACAGCCACAGAGCCGAACGCGGCCACATCGCTGGTCAGGGCATTGCGTTCCTCAAGCCCGTGGCCACCCAGTAGCGCAACCAGGTGTGCTACCGCCCGAGGCTCCCGAATGCGGCCCAGCGCCCATCGGGCCTTGCGGGCGACTACCTCGTCTGGATCCGTGACATACGGCAGCAAGACCCCCACTGTCTCGGGGTTAGCAAACTTGCTGAGCACGTGCAGCGCCTGAACCCGCACCTCCGGCGATCGGTCCGGCTTGACAGCGGCAAGCACCGCCGGCTGCGTAGCCTCCTCCATCCGGGTGACTGCCCAGGTCATGGTCTCCCGCACAAAGAAGTCCGGCTCTGCCCATAAAGCCTCGACCAGTACGTGTGCACACGCAGCCTCGGACTTCGATCCGATCTCGAGCGCTGCGGTATTGCGAACACTGCGATCCGGATCCGACAGCTGCTCGGCCAAGTCACTTGCGGGACCGGTGCCGTTGTGAGGTTGCGAAATTGACATGCGGGAGATCGTAGCAAACAGGAAGAAGTGCTGGACGATCCCACCGCGTGCCAACGCCGAGTTCGCTGCCCGGATGGAAGACGTCCTGGCTGTCTACGCCCACCCCTATGATCCCCGCCGACCGGTGGTGTGCATGGGCGAGAAGCCCTACCAGTTGCTGGGGCAGGTCCGCGAGCCGATCCCCGCCGAGCCCGGTCACGACCGCAAAGAAGACAGCGAGTACGTCCGCCACGGCACCTGCTCGATCTTCGCCGGGGTCGAACCCCTACGCGGCTGGCGTCGCGTAGGGGTTCGACCACGCCAAGCCAAGATCGACTGGGCTCATCAGGTCGATCACCTGCTCACCCACGACTACCCCGACGCCGAGACCGTCGTACTGGTGGCGGATTCTAGCGGTCGTTGTGAATCGTTTGTCTAGTAGTCCGGTCTTTCCAGCGTTGCACTTCTTGCGTCGGGGTTCGGTCCCCGAGGCATAAGCGTGGTCGATTGTTCAGCTCCTGGGCGATCAGCTCGGCCTCGCTTCTGCTCGTCTTTCCGAGGTC
>NZ_VRMC01000214.1:0-2045 GCF_008369905.1 Pseudonocardia sp. EV170527-09 | reverse complement strand
GAGCTATTTACACCGCGTCCACCGCCGATGCCGCTGCAGCCGCGCTGGATGATCTCGATGACGAGTGGGGGCGAGCCCATCCGGCGATGATACGTTTGTGGCGTAACGCCTGGACCGAGTTCGTGCCGTTCCTCGACTACGACATCGAGGTCCGGAGGGTGATCTGTACGACGAACGCGATCGAATCGTTGAACGCCCGCTACCGGCGAGCGGTCCGAGCGCGAGGGCATTTCCCCAGCGAGCAGGCCGCGATGAAATGTCTGTACCTTGTCACCCGCAGCCTCGACCCGACCGGACGAGGCCACACCCGATGGATGATGCGCTGGAAGCCAGTCCTCAACGCCTTCGCCATCACTTTCGGTGACCGCTGGCCGGGCGCCGAGCACTACTGACAACATCGCCGGAACCACCGTTCTCGTTACAGACCCCCGCGGGCCGGGCGGTGCACCCGTGGGCCGACCTCGTCCTGGCCGAGCCCGAGCACGACGCCGGGGTGATGGCCGCCGCCGGGCAGCTGTGGTGCACCGCGGCGGACCTGGCCCGGCTGGGGGCGCTGCTGCTCGGCGACACCGGCGGGGTGCTCTCGCCGGCGACGGTCGAGGAGATGACGCTGCCCGCCGGCGTCGACCCGTCGTCGCCGATCTGGGCGGGCTACGGACTGGGGGTGCAGGTCCAGCGGCACGAACGGCCCGGAGGCGGCACGACGACGCTGGTCGGGCACGGCGGCTCCATGCCCGGCTTCCTCGCCGGGCTCTGGGTGGACCGCGAGGAGGGCACCGGCGCGCTGGCGATGGGCAACACCACCTCCGGGATGGACGGCGGACTGCCCGCCGGGCTGCTGAACGACCTGCGCGTCGCCGAGCCCCGCGTCGTCGAGCCGTGGACCCCGCAGCCCTGCCCGGTCGATCCGGAGCTGCTCGGCCCGTGGTTCTGGGGGCCGTCGCCGTACGTGCTGCGCTCGGTCGGCGGTGGCCTGCTGCACCTGGGCGGGCTCGGCAGGCCCGGGCGCGCGTCGCGGTTCCGGCCGGGCCCGGACGGCACCTGGGTCGGCCTGGACGGCTACTTCGCCGGGGAGACCCTGCGGATCGCCCGCGACCACCTGTGGCTGGCGACCTTCGTCTTCACCCGCACCCCCTACGACCCGGCCGCGCCGGTCCCGGGCGGCGTCTCGGACGAGGGCTGGACCACGGGCTGACGTCGCCGACGTCGCCGGCCGACATCACGGTTCGGCTCGCACTGCGACACGGGGAGGGCCGAGTACCTACACTTTCGGCACACAAAACGACTTGTGCACCATTTCTGCACGAACGAGAGCGGAGGGGGGATGCGCCCGGCACGCGGGCGTGACCACGTATGACACAGGCCCAAACACCACCGGACGACCGTCCGGGCACGACCGGGGACGGCCGTCCCCGCACCGACTGGATCGTGTTCGGCGTCGGAGCCGCGCTCGCGCTGCTGTTCGTGCTGTGGGGGCTGCTCAGCGCCGACACCCTCGGTGCCACCGCCGAGGCGATGCTCGGCGGGCTGATGCGCGGCGGCGGCTGGGGATTCATCCTCGCCGCGACCGCCTTCGTCGCCTTCGCACTGTTCCTGGCCTTCAGCCGGTTCGGACGCATCAAGCTCGGCGCCGACGACGAGGAACCCGAGTTCCGCACGGTCTCCTGGATCGCGATGATGTTCTCCGCCGGCATGGGCATCGGGCTGATGTTCTTCGGCGTGAACGAGCCGCTGACCTTCTTCCGGTCACCGCCCCCCGGCTCCGCCGAGCCCGGCACCGTCGACGCGCTGCAGACCTCGATGGCGACGTCGCTGTTCCACTGGACGCTGCACCCGTGGGCGATCTACGCCGTCGTCGGCCTCGCCATCGCCTACTCCACCTTCCGCCGGGGCCGCCGGCAGCTCATCAGCCAGGCCTTCGTCCCGCTGATCGGCCGCAAGGCCGCCGAGGGCTCCATCGGCCGGGCCATCGACATCCTCGCGATCTTCGCGACGCTGTTCGGCTCCGCCGCCTCGCTCGGCCTGGGCGCCTTCCAGATCGGCGG
>NZ_VRMC01000213.1:0-2211 GCF_008369905.1 Pseudonocardia sp. EV170527-09 | reverse complement strand
GAGCTATTTACACCGCGTCCACCGCCGATGCCGCTGCAGCCGCGCTGGATGATCTCGATGACGAGTGGGGGCGAGCCTATCCGGCGATGATACGTTTGTGGCGTAACGCCTGGACCGAGTTCGTGCCGTTCCTCGACTACGACATCGAGGTCCGGAGGGTGATCTGTACGACGAACGCGATCGAATCGTTGAACGCCCGCTACCGGCGAGCGGTCCGAGCGCGAGGGCATTTCCCCAGCGAGCAGGCCGCGATGAAATGTCTGTACCTTGTCACCCGCAGCCTCGACCCGACCGGACGAGGCCACACCCGATGGATGATGCGCTGGAAGCCAGTCCTCAACGCCTTCGCCATCACTTTCGGTGACCGCTGGCCGGGCGCCGAGCACTACTGACAACATCGCCGGAACCACCGTTCTCGTTACAGACCCCCGACCGTTGAGATGGTGACTGCTGATCTGCGTGAGGTCGCCGTCGTCCTGGACGGCGCGTACGGCGACGGCGCCACCGTCACCGAGGTCCGCCAGCAGACCCAGGCTCAGGGCCGGGAGCGGACACGACGGGTGCTAGACCGGGTGCTGGCTGGACTGCCCCGGCTACCACCACCGGGATGAGGCCTGACTCGAACTGTTGTAGGATGATGACTTACGGTGGACTACGATCAGCTGGTGAAGTTGCACTGGGCGGAGGAAGACGCCGACTACATCCGTAGCCGGTCCTCTCGCTATCCCGGCGCGATGAACCTCGACCCGGACTGGACCCAGGAAGTGGCGGCCGACGCCCGTCTCGTGGAACTGATTCCCTACCCGGCGTCTCGGGTCGGCGCGACTGGGCTCATCGGTTGGTCGGACTCTGCGGGTCGGGTGCTCGTCGTCATCGTCTACCGCGACCTGGACGGCGACCTACACGGCATGAACGCCTGGCCAGCGTCCGGTCGGGACCTGGCTACCTACAACAAGGCGGTGGAAGACGATGGACAAGCTTGACCCTCAGACCGCCCGAGCGGTGCGCGTTGATGTCCGCAGGCTGGAAGCCGAGGCTCAGGGCGTCGACCCGGCCGCTCCCTATCCCGACGGCACCACGATCGCCCGGCCCCACCAGCCCGGCCGCGGGCCCAGCCGGGTATTCAACCTGCGGCTGACCGAAGAGCAGCTCACCGAGCTGCACGCGGCAGCCCGTCGTCGTCACCTGCCGGCCTCCACGATGGCTCGGGCGTGGCTGCTGGAGCGTCTCGGCGCGGAACGGTCGTCTCAATAGAGGTGCCCCCAGCGGACAGGTCTCGAACGTCAGGCCCGGGTTCGTGACCTGCGCTCGGGGTGTCTCAGTGAGATGCTTCTATGACTGTCAAGCGGTCATCGGGGGTGTCTGGGTGGCGGTGAGGAGCCGGAAGAGTTCGCGGCTGATGTAGCGCTTGAGGATGCGGATGATCTCGCGTTTGGTGGCGCCCTCGGCGGCGCGGCGGGCTCGATAGGCGCAGGTGCGCGGGTCGTGACCGAGCCTGGTCAGGGCGATGGTGTAGAGCGCCCGATTAAGCCGGCGATCACCACCCCGGTTGAGGCGGTGGCGGCGAGTGTTCCCGGACGAGGCCTGCAGCGGGGCGACTCCGGAGAGGGCGACGAACGCGGCCTGAGCTTGACCCCTGACGCCGGACACGTCACCTGAGGTGGACCCGGTCCACCAGGGAGGATGTTGTTCGTGCCTGCACCTCACCCGCCCGAGTTCCGGCGCCGCGCCGTGGACCTCGCTCGTGCTGGCGACAAGCCGGTGTCTGCGATCGCGAAGGAACTGTCGATATCGGAGTCGTGTTTGCGGAGCTGGATGGCCCAGGCCGCCGCCGACGACACCGGCGGCTCCGATTCACGGCTGAGTAGCGCCGAGAAACGCGAATTGACCGGGCTCCGTAAGGAGAAGCGTCGCCTTGAGGTGGAGAACGAGATTCTCAAGCGGGCGGCCGCGTATTTCGCCCGGGAGAACGTTCTCCCAAAGTAGTTTTCCCGCTGGTCCGTGAACTCGCCGACGATGGATTCGACGTCGCGGTGACCTGCCGGGTCCTTGGCGTGCGCCGCCAAGGCTACTACGAATGGCGATCCGGGCACAAATCCGTTCGGGCGGTGGAGAACGAGTTGTTGCTCAAACGCATCACCACGATCCACGAAGAATCCCGCGGAACGTACGGGTGGCCGCGTGTCCACGCCGAGCTCACGCTCGGTCTGG
>NZ_VRMC01000212.1:0-2224 GCF_008369905.1 Pseudonocardia sp. EV170527-09 | reverse complement strand
ATTTCCTGACAAATCTCTCGTCAAGGCACCCTGACATCGGCTACACTGAGACTGTCAGTCAAGCTTGACTGACAGTCCTCGTCAAGGAGTCCTGACATGACCGGATCGACCCACCAATCCCGGATCGAGCAGATGCTGGACGCAGTGTCGACCGACATCGAGGTCGCCCCCGGTGGGGGTGCGTGATGGCGCGCAACGCCAAGGTTCACGGGCCGTGGCGGATCGAGGGTGGGCACCCCGACGGTCCGGAGCACGTGGGGTCGGTGATGTCGATCGACGCCGACGGCGTGGTCGACCCGTCCGCCGAGACCGTGCCAGCGGTGGCGCGACGGGCGGTGTGCTCATGTGGCTGGGCAGGGCCCCCGCACGACGCACCCCGCGCCGAAGGGGCGCTCATCGTGCGCCGCTACCGGAAGCAGTCCCGGGAGGAGCTGGCACCAGAGTGGCGCGCACACGTGGCCGAGTGGGTCCCTGCACCCCTCGACAGCCCCGACGAGGGTGAGGGCACCAGCCAGGGCAGTCCGAAGCGGCAGAAACACTCTCAGCGCTCCACGAGCGCCGAGCCGGTGGCCGAGTCAGTGGCCGAGTCAGTGGCCGAGCCGACCGAACCGGTGGCCGAGCCGGAGCCGGGCCTGCCCGAGGACGTGCCTGACGCGGTGCACGACCCGCTGGCCGATCTCGGTGCCGCCGCCCGCCGAGCGCACGCTGCCGCGCACGAAGCACGGGTCGCGGCCGAGATCCTGGCCACCGCCGTCCAGGCCGCCCGGGAGAACGGGGCGTCCTGGGCCACGATCGGTGCCGCGACCGGCATGACCCGCCAGGCCGCACACGAGCGGTGGCGGTCGGTGACATGACTCAGGGCGTGACCGACGTGCACCCACCGCCGTGGACCCACCACACCACCCGCACACCGACCGGAGGCGTCCACCACAAACCCGTCGACGACAACGGCGTGACGATCTACAGCGTCCCCGACCACACCCGCGTCCTCGCCCCGACGAGGGTGAGGGCACCAGCCAGGACCGCGCTGCGGTCGTCCGGCTGGTTGCGGGCATAGTGCGTGCGGCACCGTTGCCAGCTCGACCGGGCAGCGTCGCCTCGACCGCCGAGACCAGGCCCTGGTGGGCACTGTTCTGTCTGCTCTGTCCGCTTCGTCGGTTCGGTGCGGGTCCGGTCCCCCGGTGCTCGTCAGTGGATGCATAGGTCTGTGTGTGTGTTTCTGTTGATCTTGACTTCCGGCGAAGACCGCCCGCGGCGGAGCAAGTTGTGCGTTTTCCTAAGGAAAACGCTTCACGTCAAGGTCAGCCGTCGAAGCCGGGTGCGATGCCGGGTCGGCGGGCGTCAGTGAGACCGATCGGTAACCACCACTCGACCCCGACATCATCAAGCCACGCTCGTCCAGCATCAGCACCGTGACGCTCGGTGACAGCGAGCAGCTCAGCCGCCCGGGGCTCAACGATCTTCCAGGAGTACGTGGGGATGACCGCGACGTCCTCGCCCTCCAGGTCCTCGGCGACGATGTCCTCATCGCTCTTCTCCGGCTCCATGTCAACGCCGTTGCGCAGGTCGTGAGAGCGCTGTGACCAGGTGAGCTGCTTACGGCCGCGGATGGCCTCCTCGTACTCGGCGAGCAGGGCCCGAGCCTGCATGTCGGCGAGCTGGACGACCTGGCCGGTGTCGGGGTTCTCGAAGCGTCGGCCGACCGTGGCATCACGCATCAGCTCATAGATCGACCGGGAGGTACCGCGCGCAGCCTTGGTCGAGCCCATGACCGCCTCGCTGGCCAGACCCTTGCACACGTAGCGGGCCCAGGACCCAGAAGTCTCAGCCATCGCCCCAGGATCAGCCCGCTGCACGTCAACACCGTGTTCCTCAGTAGGTGCAGGCATCCCGGCCTTGACCAGACCAGCCGACCAGCGGGAGAACCATCCACCGGTCAGAGCCTCGATCGCCTCCTCCGACATCCCCTGCTCCACCACCATGAGGATATGCAGATGGACATGCCAGCCGTTGTCCACAGAGTAGGTGACCTCCAGAGCCCGAACCCAGCCACGCAGCCCGAGCATCCGGTAGTCATCCTGGGCTGCCCAACCCTGGGTGACCTTCTCCCACGCCACACTCAACGCCTTCAAGCAGTCAGCCAGAGAGTGGCCCAGGTAGTGACGCATCGTGAGAGTGATCAACAGTGGGTCACCGCCATCGGCGAGATGGTGAGCCAGAACCG
>NZ_VRMC01000211.1:0-2264 GCF_008369905.1 Pseudonocardia sp. EV170527-09 | reverse complement strand
AGGACAGAGCACTGTCCCCGGTCCCGGCAGCCGTGTCATGATCGCGCCCGGGCCAACGACACGTCAGGTCGTCCATCAACCGACACCACAGCCCGTCCCCGGACATGCGTTCTTGCCGCGGGCAACCCGGCGAGCCGTGAGGTCAGCGTGAGCATCGCGTAGGGCTGCCACCTCCGAGCGCCGCATGCCCAGTTTGCCGACCAGAAGGAGCTCATCAACAAGTTTCACGGCGTCAAGGAGTCCTTTTGGGCTCCGCAACCGCTTAAGGATCTGCGGGCGCAACGCTTCTAGATCGTCGCGTGCGTCATCCAGAAGGTCTACGGATGGAACGGGGAGGCTGTCTGCTTCCTTAGGTTCCAGCTTGAGCATTCCGCCGCCATAAGCGCGTCCAACGGTCTCTGCGCCGACCAGAGTCATCGAGGTCAATGCAGCCAGCGGCAAGACAGCGCTTCCAAGATCACGGACCTCGGGCTTGAGATAGACACCATGCACTGAGTTCAGATGCCGTGTCTTCGCCGCGTTAGCGGTGAGCCGTGGCGTGTCAGCGTTCATGTAGGTGATGAGCATGTCAGCCGGCTTCACCAGGGGCACACGCCACCAGGGCGACCGGACCCGGCATTTGTAGGCGGTATGGACGTTCGCAGTCTCACCCGCCGCGATGTAAGCGCGGGCAGCCGGCGAGGGGTCGCCACTGGGGCGGAAGAGCCAGGTGGAGGCTCCTTCGCGGCCCATGTCGCTCCAGGCATTCCTGGTGAACGAGAGCCCCCGGAGGTGACGGCTACCCGGTGGGCACAGCTCCAGAAGATCGGTGCGCTGCAGCCCACGTTCCCTCACTGTCTCCGGCGACAGGCAGAAGTAGCGGTTGTTGCCGGTCACCATGCCCAGCGTGGTGTCTCCCCAGGTTTCCAACGCAGTGAACCCGCCACCGGAGCTGAGACTGGAGTACGTGGTCAGCGCCTCGGCTGCCAGCAACGATGGCGTCCACTTGTCCTCGGGCCGGGTTGGCCGCCAGGCCCGACCCCGCTCGCCGGCGTCGATGTTCTGCAGCTCGCGGGCGTTCTGCGCTTGGAAGATGCGGGCGTGATCAACCGGGCCTTGCTTGTAGCCGTCGGCGAGGAGTAGCACGACGTCTTCCAGGACGCCGGGGAAGACGCGTTCGGTGAAGAGCACGAGGTCGACTTGCGCGAAGGACTCCAGCAAGAAGCGGCGGACTTCGGCGGCGTAGTTGACGCTGAGGAGCTCAGCTGGCAGCACCAGACCCATGCGCCCGCCCGGCTTCAGGAAGAGCGCGGAGTGCACAGTGAATGCCGCCCATGAGGAAGCCAGGTTCGTCAACTGAACCCCTGCGCGCCACGCTGCCGCTCGCGAGCGGACACGCGGCGGACCGGTGAAGTCCTGATAGCGGATGTAGGGCGGGTTACCGATCACGACGTCGTAAGAACCCGTGGGCTCGATACAGAAGAAGTCACCGGTGGTGATGTCTGCGTGGACCCCGGCCTGCTTCAGAAGCGACTCGGCGGCGTAGGCAGACGCCTCGTGCAGTTCGACCCCGTCTAGGCTGCCCAGCTGGAAGTCCAGCGTGTCAGGGTCGCGCAGTGCAGCGAGTCGATCGACGGCCGCGAGCAAGAACGATGCCTCGCCACAAGAGGGCTCCAGCACTCGATCGGACAGGCGTCGAACAGCCCAGTCAGTCACGTACCGAGCTACCGGCTCTGGCGTGAAGAAGGCCCCACGCGCTTTCCGCAGCTCAGCGGTGTCGAGCGACGCGGACGGGGACAGCACAGGCTTCATTGTTCCCTACCTTCCCAGACCCCCACATCAGACTCGCCGTCCAGCCACCACCGGCGTTGGCCATCGATCGTGTGCATCCAACTCCTCATCAGCGAACCCCCACCTCATGCTGATCAACAACCTCGGCCGGCGTCACAACACGGCTCAGCCCTTTGCCACGTTGGCGCCGTGTGAGCGCGCAAGGTGTCGACGACGGCCTGAGACTGACCCCCTGACGTCGGATTGGGATTGACCCCTTCTGGGCGACGCTGAGGGGGTGTTGTCGGTGGAGGACTGGTCCGAGATCCGTCGTCTGCATCGGGCGGAGGGTGTCCCGATCAAGGAGATCTCCCGCCGGCTGGGAGTCGCGCGGAACACGGTGCGTTCGGCGCTGCGGGCGCCGGGCCCACCGCGGCGGGAACGGGGCCCGCGGGGTTCGCTGGCTGATGCGGTCGAGCCGCAGGTGCGGGCTCTGTTGGCGCAGTTCCCGCGGA
>NZ_VRMC01000210.1:0-2290 GCF_008369905.1 Pseudonocardia sp. EV170527-09 | reverse complement strand
GTCGGCCATCCCCGCCGGCCCCTCGGCCCGGTAGCGGTCGGACCACTTCTTGGCGGTCCGCGCGGAGACCATGAACATTGTCGCGGCCGCGGTGTGGGTCCAGCCGTGCTCGACGACGAGTTGAGCGAGCCGCAGCCGGGCGCGCGGGGTCAGAGCGGCGTTAGCGTGGGACACGAAGGCCTCCGGTGGGTGAAGCGGTTCCTAGACAGCTCCACTTCACAACCGGAGGCCTTCGTCTGTCAGCCAGACTCACCGCCCCCGGACGGGACAACCTCCCTGGACATCACATCTACGTCGCCGACCTCGCCCCGGGCGGCTCACGGGCGTGGTCGCGCACCGTGCGCAGCACCGACGACCTCGCCGGAATCGACCTCGACCCGGGTGCGGGCACCCCGGTGCTCGACCCGGTGATGCTGGTGTGCGCGCACGGCAGGCGGGACGTCTGCTGCGCCGTCCGCGGCCGCGCGCTCGCCGGGGACCTGGCCGCCGAGGGCGCCGACGTGTGGGAGTGCACCCATCTCGGAGGGCACCGGTTCGCGCCGACCGCGCTGGTGCTGCCGACCGGATACGCCTACGGCCGCCTCGACACCGGCGGCGCGCTGGCCGCGTTGAAGGCCGCGGCCGGCGGCGGTGTGGACCCGTGGTGCTGCCGCGGGCACACCGGGCTGGACCCGGTCGGCCAGCTCGCCGAGCTCGCCGTGCGCGAGCACACCGGGATCGGGGACGCCACGGCGCTGCTGGTCGACGCCGCCGATCCGAGCGTGGGTGGTGACGGCGGGCGCCCGGACGGGCACCTGGTCACCGTGCGCTCCCGCGACGGCCGGAGCTGGACGGTGCCGGTCACGACCGACACGACGCTGCCGCCGCGGCCGCCGTCCTGCGGGGCGGCCCTGGAGGCGGCGACACCGCTGGTCGCGGGCACCCCCGTCGAGCACTAGCCGAACACGCGCTCCAGGGCGCGGGCCAGGCCGTCCTGCTCGACGGTGTCGGTGGACTCGTCGGCGTCGGCGTGCACGTCCGGCGGGGCCTGCCCCATCGCGATCCCGCGGCCCGCCCAGCGCAGCATCGCGCGGTCGTTGTCGACGTCGCCGACGGCGAGGACCTCGGAGCGGTCGACACCGAGCCGGGCCGCGACCCGCGCGAGCCCGGACGCCTTGGACACCCCGGCCGGCACCAGCGTCACCCACGGCAGCTCGTGGTCGAGCGTCGGTTCGGTACCGGGCACCCGGAGCCGGGAGGCACGGGCCGCGGTCTCCGCCGGGTCGTGCCCCGGCCAGTACATGACCAGCTTGGGCGTCGGCTCGTCGAGCAGACCGGCGCGGCCGACCTCGGTGACGGTGCCGGCGAGCACGCCGTCGGGGAACGGGGCGCTGACCCGCTGCCCGACGCCGACGTGCTCGCAGGCGAACACCGCCCCCGGGAACAGCTCGGTCATCGTGTCGAGGGCGGCGGTCACGGCCTCGGGGGCGAGCCGCTCCATCGTCAGCACCCGGCGGGTCGCGGTCTCCATCTCGACCGCGCCGTTGGAGGTCAGGGGGACGCCGTCGCGCAGCCCGATCGCGTCCAGCGCACCGGCCACACCGACGACGGTCCGGCCGGTGCACAGCATCACCTCGGCCCGGGTCCCGGCGAGCGCGATCGCGTCGAGGACCGCGGGGCTCGGGGGCCTGCGCCCGTGGACGATGGTGCCGTCGATGTCGAGCGCGACCAGCCGGATCACGTCCCCGACCCTACGTCGAGCCGGAACCGGGCGACGCCGTCGCGGGTCCCGGTGGGGCGCATCCCGATCCGCTCCAGCACCCGCTCCGACGCACGGTTGCCGGGCTCGACGCCCGCGACCAGCGGCGACGCCCCGGCCGAACGTGCCAGCGCGAGCAACAGGCCGGCGGCCTCGACGGCGTAGCCGCGGCCGCGCCGCGACGGCACCACGCCGTAGCCGAGTTCGACGGCGGCCGGGCCGTCGTCGGGGGCGGGGAACAGCCCCGCACCGCCGACGACCGTGCCGCCGTCGCGTTCGACGAGCAGCCGGTGGCCGAGCTCGCCCCAGCCGGGCCCGCCCGGGTCGCGGGCGAGCATCCGGGCGACGATCCGGTCGCCCTCGGCGGGGAAGTCCGGCGCCCAGTCGGCGCGCCGGGTCCCGGCGACGACGGCCGCGGCGACCTCCGGGGTCCAGCCGGGGAGCACCAGCCGTGGGCCGGCCGGGACCGACGCCGGGACCCGGCGCGCCGACTGGGCGCCGGACTTCCCCGCCGAGGGCGACCGGATCGTCGCCCTCGGCGGGGAAGTCCGG
>NZ_VRMC01000020.1:0-73123 GCF_008369905.1 Pseudonocardia sp. EV170527-09 | reverse complement strand
GTGATCACGGCGATGTCCCAGGACCCGCCGCCCCGCCGGCTGGTCCTGGGCAACAGCGGATACGACGCCGTGGTCGATGCGCTCGAGAAGACCCTGGCCGACGTCCTGGCCGACGAGAGCCTCTCTCGAAGCGCGGATTTCCCTGCTCAGCGCGCCCGCAGCGCGTAGCGGCGCTCGGCGTAGTCGAGGTCGTCGCGCCACAGCTTCGTGGCGGCCGCGGCCATCGCCGGGCGGATCGCCGGGGCGAGCCGGGTCGCCACCGCGAAACCGGGCCGGTCCGACCCGGCGACGACGGCCTCGATCACCGCGGTGCGCGGCCGCCCGTCGGGGCCGGGGCCGAGCGGGGTCGCGTGGGTCTCGACGACCGACCCGACACCCTCGCCCTCCACGATCCGCATGACCACGGTGCGCGGCTCCGGGCACACGAACTCCGCCCGCACCGGCACACCCAGCCCCGGCCCGACCTTGAAGGTGACGCTCACGAGGAACCGGTCGTCGTCGGGGGCGACGTCGGTGACGGCGGGCGCGGAGTCCACCGTCAGCCGCTGGAACGAGTACGGGTGGAACCAGGCGCCGTGCCACGGGTCGAGCCGGTTGGCGACGATGTCCTCCGGCTCGCACACCCCGGTCAGCGTGGTGACGGCGTCGAGCACCGCGCCGGCCGGTCGGGCCGGGACGACGGGGGCGTCGGTCGGCTCCTCGCCGCCGAGATCGTCGAGCCGCACCCAGACCAGGACCCCGTCGTCGTGGACGGGCAGCACCGCCCAGCCCGGGCCGGACCGGGCGCCGAGGCGCAGCCCGTGCCAGCGGCAGACCAGCTCGCCGCAGTCGACGGCGGCCAGCGCCATCGGTGCACCGAGGTGCGGGCAGGCGCCGGGACCCACCCGGACCGTGCCGTCCTCCTCCCGCCACGCGACGAGCTCGGTCCCGCCGACCCGGACGCCGTGCGGCCGGTCGCGGCGGATCTCGCGGCTCGCGGCGACGACGAACCAGTTCCCCGACGGACGTGCCTGCGCCCGCTCCAGCGCGGCCGAGATCAGCTTCGGGTCCGCGCCGGCGTAGGTCGGCTTCTGCGCCGCCCACCGCTGCGACGGCAGCGGCTGCAGCGGCCAGTGGGACGGCCAGTTCTCGGCGAGCCGGGAGAGCAGGGTCATGGCGTGGTGTCCTTCGGGGGTCAGGTGCGCATCGCGTACTCGGCGGCGCGCCGCAGCGGACCGAGGCGGCCGCTGGTGGGGACGGTCTCGAGGGGGTGGCCGGCCAGACCCCAGCCGGCGAGCAGCCGGTTCGCCGCCTGCCAGCCGGTGCTCGCCGCCCGCTCCATGAGCGCGACGGGCAGGTCGATCCGGATGCCGTCGCCGGCCAGCACCAGGCCGTCGACGGGGGTGGCGACCGTGGGCCGCCGCGCGAAGTCGCCGACGCCGAACATCGGGCAGTCCGCCCGCCACTGCACCAGCTCGCCGACCACCCCGGCACCGGCGGTCTCCGGGTAGAGCTCGTGCAGCCGGGCGACCGTGCGACGGCGCAGCTCGACGGTCCAGGTGTCGTCGCCGGTGCCCGGCGGCGGCGCCGCGGAGTAGGCGTGGAGCTCCACGACGGACCCGCCGTGGTGGGCCGCCCAGCCCGCGGCGTCGCGCTCGTAGCGGTCCAGCACGGAGATGTTGTCGAGCGGGTCGAGCCCGCCGGTGCCGAGGAACGGCGGGCGGGTCGCGTCGACGGGCCGGTCGAGCCACAGCCGTTGCACGAGGAACGGCGGGGCGCTGCCCAGCGCGGCGACGTCGGCGCGCCAGCGGGCGAGCGCGTCCGGCCCGTCGACGGCCGAGACGGGGTCGCCCAGGCCGGGGGAGGCGGCGACGATGTCGCGCAACCCGCGCACGTCCGGGGCCAGCACGACCGCGTCCGCCTCGCTGCTGCCGCCGGTGCCGCCGCCGTCGTGATGATTCACGTGGAACCGTCCACTGCCGACACCGTCGGCCGGGGAGCGTTCTGCCGGGGATCGTTCGATCGAGGAGACCGTGACTCCGGTCCGGAACGTGACGCCGCGGGTGGTCAGGTAGTGGCGCAGCGGCTCCCACAGCGCGGTGTCGAAGCCCGCGTCGGGCACGTCGAACATCAGGCCCTCGGAGGAACCGAGGAAGTAGATGTGGAACATCGTCGCGAGTTCGGCGGCCGACATGGTCGAGGGCGGTGCGAAGAAGCTGCGGGAGAACACCTCGAACGCCAGGTGCCGGGCCGCGGGCGGGAAGTTGATCGACTCGACGAAGCTCTGCGCGTCGACGTGGTCGATCGCCTCGTAGATGCCGGGCACGCTGACCGCGGCCAGCGGCGCGGCGGCGCGGGCGTCGAGGCGCAGCAGGTCCGACGGGCGGAAGGTGGGGCTGCGCAGGGCGAACAGCACCGCGTTCCACGGCGGGGTGCGCGGCAGCCCGCGGAAGGTGTCCCGGTGCCCGTGCGCGTCGACGAGCGGGTAGTCCTCCAGGGGCACCAGCCGTTCCAGCCCGGGGTCGCCCCGGCGCAGCAGCGCGCGCAGGTTGTAGTACTGGCGGAAGAAGGCGTGGAAGCCGCGGCTCATCGACACCGGGGTGCCGTCGGGCAGCGGCTCCGACCAGCCACCGACCCGCCCGCCCAGGTAGGGCTCGCGCTCCAGCAGCTCCACGACGACGCCGCGCTCCGCGAGCCCGGTCGCCGCGGCGAGTCCGGCGATCCCGCCGCCGACGACCACCCGCGGTCGCCGCCCCAGCTGCCCGGCGTCGCCGAGGCCGCCGGCGGGCTCGTGGCGGACCCGGCGCGGGTCGGTCGGGCGGGCGGTCACGCCCGCGTCCCGAGCACGGTGTGCACGACGCCGTTCTGCCAGCCGGTCATGGTCTCGGAGTGCACGGCGTCGAACCCGGCGCCGCGGACCCGGTCGCGCAGGCGGCCGATGCCGTCGAAGGTGTTCACGCTGCGCCACAGGTGCCGGTAGAGCGCGGTCTCACCGGTGGTCATCCGGCCGAGCGGCACGATGATCCCCCAGCAGACCGCGTGCCAGGACAGCCGGGCGCGGGGCGAGTCGGCCACCGAGTACTCGTGCAACGCGAGCACCCCACCGGGGCGCAGCAGGTCGTGGAAGCGGCGCAGCTGGGCGTCCGGGTCGTCCAGGTTGCGCAGCAGGTAGGCGGCGAGGATCCCGTCGAACGGGCCCTCGACCCCGTTCTCGGCGAGGGCCTCGGCGGTGGAGTGCACGAACCGCACCGACGCCGGCCACGGCTTGGTGCGGGCGCGCTCCAGCATCCCGGCCGAGGCGTCGACGGCCACGATCTCGGCGCGCGGGGCGACCCCGAGCAGCGCCGCGGTGGAGGCCCCGGTGCCGCAGCCCGCGTCGAGCAGCCGCAGCCCCGCGCCGTCCCGGGGCAGCCGCATCCGGGCCGCGGAGGCGCGCAGGTGGTCGTGGTAGCCGGGGTTCATCCCGACCAGCCGGTCGTAGTCGGCCGCGCCGTCGTCGAAGTGCGAGGGCACCTGCTCGCGCGGCAGACCCGCACGGCCGACGGTTCCGGGGCGGGCGGGGCGGGACGGGGAACGGTCGGCCATGTCCGCGAGCCTAGGACCGCCCACGGCGCCCGGCGCGTCGGGTCGCATCCTGGTGCACCGCAGCCGTTCGCGGGGCGGGCCCGGTCAGGAGACCCGGTCGGCGCAGCGCACGGCCATCGCCCGCAGCACCGCGGCGACGTCGTCGCCGAGCAGTCCGCCGTCGACCGCGCCGTCCACCAGCCGCAGCGCGCCCTGCACCCGGGTGGCGATCAGCTCCTCGATGCGACGGCGGGCGCCGGTGGACTCGATCGCGACCCGCGCCGCGGCGACGTCGACCGGGCCGTCGGTCTCGTCGGAGCCGTGCAGCAACGCGTCGAGGGTGTCCCGGGTGGCCGGTCCGGCGACCTCGCGGGCCAGCACGACCAGGCTGGTGGCCTTGCGCTCGGCCAGGTCGTCGCCCGCGGTCTTGCCGGTGGCGTCGGTGCCGAACACGCCCAGCACGTCGTCGCGCATCTGGAAGGCCTCGCCGACCATCGTCCCGTAGTCGCCGAGCGCGGTGAGCAGCTCCGGCCCGGCGCCTGCCATCGCGGCGCCGAGCTCCAGCGGGCGGCGCACGGTGTAGTTGCCGGACTTGCGACGCAGCACGTCCATCACCTCGTCGAGGGTGGGGACGCGGCGGGCCTCGTTGAGCAGGTCGGCGAACTGGCCGACGGCCAGCTCGGAGCGCATCTCGTCGTAGCGTGGCCAGCCACGGTCCAGCGCGGCGCGCGGCAGTCCGCTCTCGCGCATCGCCTGCTCGGCCCAGACCAGGCACAGGTCACCCAGCAGGACCGCGCCGGACTCGCCGAACCGGTCCGCCGAGCCGGACATGCCCTGGCCACGATGCCAGGAGGCGAGCTGGACGTGCACCGTCGGCCGGCCGCGACGCAGCTGCGAGCGGTCCATGACGTCGTCCTGCAGCAGCGCGAACGCGTGCAGCAGCTCCAGCCCGGACACCGCGGCCAGCGCGGCGGGGGAGTCCGGGGCGGCGGCCCGCCAGCCCAGGTAGCCGAACATCGAACGCAGGTACTTGCCGCGACCGACGAAGTCGCTCAGAACCCCGGTCACGACGTCCGCCCCACGCATCGAGTGGACGTGCTCGGCGCAGCGACGGCGCACGGTCTCCGCGACCTGCTCACGGACCCGGTCGCGGATCTCCTCCGCCCAGCCCGGATGGGTGGGGACGAGCTCGGGGCGCCGGGCCCGTGTGGTCTCCACGGACGTGGTCGTCACGGACGTGGTCGTCACCGACGTGCTCTTCACGGACGTCACGCGGCCTCCCGTCGGGTCGCCTGGGGTGGTGGGCGGCCGGACGTCGGCGTCCGGACCCGGTCGGGGGCCGTCGAGCGCCGAGGGCACCACCGGGCCGGATCCTGTCGAGGGTATGGCGGGTGTCGTGATCGCGCGCGCCGAGCCGGACGGACCTCCCCGGTCGTGTTCGGACGGAGGCGTCCGCATGGTTCGGGTGACCCCCGTCACCGGCCAGGGCCGGTCAGCCGGCGCGGAGGAACGACCACGCGGCCAGCCACACCGATCCGGCGACGAGCGCCATCGCACCGGGCACGTGCACGACCAGGCCCGGGATGCTCCCGAACCACGCCTGGACGAAGGTGAACGCGAAGACCGCGACGGCGAGCGCGGACGGCCACCACGACCCGGCCGTGACGACCCGCAGCCACACCGCGGCCGCCGCGGCGAGCCCGGTGACGACGTGCAGCACGATCGCCCCGGCGCCGTGCGGACCGACGTCGCCGCCGGTGAACAGGCCGGCGGCGGTCACGAACTGCCAGGCCAGGACCACGACCGAGGCGGTCGCGAGCACCCGCAGGGCCAGGACGGGGGTGGAGCGGACGGCGTCGGGGGCGGCGTGGCGGTGTGGGACGGACATCGTCCCAGTCTGCCGAACCGGCCGCAGGTGTACGAACCGGGCGTTCACGCCATCACGGGCGCGAGTGCTCGCACGCCCACGACGGCGGACTACGCCGGGAGGAAGTGCCGCGCCGGGTCGAGCGCGGGGGCGCCGGTGACCGGTGCGAAGTGGTGGTCCACGAACGCGCGCAGCGCCGCGGAGTGGCCGCACGGGCCCGGGACGTAGGCCACGTCGTCGCGCCAGCCGCACTCGCATGCCGCGCGGTAGGCGACGGCCGGTGCGCGACGCGCGTCGGCCCAGATCCCCGTCGCGCGACCGTCGGCGGTGTCCGCGCTGACGAAACCCTCGTGGTCGTCCGACCCGGGGATCTCCACCGGTCCGATGTAGAGCACGTCGGTGATCTTCCCCGGGACCCGGACGTGCGCAACGCCGGGGGGCCGGGAGGGCGCCCCGGTTCGCCCGGCGGTCGCCGGCCGGTCCCGCGTGGCAGGCTGGACCGGTGACGGACGACGCTCGGGGTGAGGCGGTGCTGGGCGCGGCGACCGACGCGGCCCGCCGGGAGTTCGGTGACGACCTGGTGGCGGCCTACACCCTCGGCAGCCTCGCACACGGCGGGTTCGCCCCCGCCGTCAGCGACGTCGACCTGGCCCTGGTGCTGTCGGAGACCGGCGGCGGCACGGCGTCGCGGGTGCACGACGTCGTCGCCGCGACCCGGGACGCCGCAGCGGGCACCGACGGGCTGGCAGAGCGGCTCTCGGTGTTCTGGGCCGACCCGCACACCGTCCGCCACGGCCCCGGCGACCGGCCGGCCCGGCTGCCCGCCGTCGACCGGCTCGACCTGCTCGACTCCGGGGTACTGCGCCACGGCACCGACGTGCGCGACGGCGCCGTGCGACCCACCCACGACGATCTGGTCCGCGGCTCGGCGGACTTCCTCGTCGAGCGGGTCGACGACGCCTGGCTCGCGGGGATCGCCGACCCGGCGGCACTGCTGGCCCGCGGGCCGCGGGCGGTCACCAAGACGGTGCTGTTCCCCGTCCGGTTCCTGCACACCCTCACGACCGGGGAGATCGGCCGCAACGACGCCGCCGTCGCGTCCTACGGCGGCGAGCACGGCGCTCTGGCGACCGCGGCCCTGCGGTGGCGCGGCGGGACGCTCGGCGACCGGGTCGCCGCCTGGTCGCTGCTGACCGACCACCTGGCGGGGCTCTACCGGGAGTGCGTCGACGCCCACCTCGCGGCGCTGCCCGGTGACGACCCCGTCGTCGCCGGGCAGCGGGCACTGCGCGACGCCGTGGCGCTGATCGGCGCTCCACGGGCCGTGCCGAGGAGCCGGCTCAGTGCTTCGCCGGCTTCCGCCCCACGAACGCCCCGATCCCCGTGACCGCACGTCCCACGACCAGGGTGTTGATCTCCTTGGTGCCCTCGTAGGAGTAGAGGGCCTCGGCGTCGTCGAAGAAGCGGCCGACCTTGTTCTCCAGCAGGATGCCGTTGCCGCCGAACACCTCCCGGGCCCGCGCGACGGCGTCGCGCAGCATGATCGTCGCCTGCCGCTTGGCCAGGGCCGCCTGCTCGTCGCGGAAGGTGCCGTCGTCCTGCATCTGCGCGACCTTGACCGCCATCCCGAGCGAGGCGACGACGTCGCCCAGGATCGACACGAGATGGTCCTGCACCAGCTGGAACGACGCGATCGGTTGCCCGAACTGGACGCGCTCGACGGCGTAGTCGCGGGCCAGCTCGTACACCCCCGCCATCGCGCCGACCGCGTTCCAGGCGACCCCGCCGCGGGTCACCCGCAGCACCCGGTTGGTGTCGCGGAAGGACTCCGCGCCCGGCAGCCGGTTCGCCTCGGGCACCCGCACGCCGTCGAAGGTGAGGTCGGCGTTCTGCACCGAGCGCAGTGCGAGCTTGCCCTCCATCTTCGTCGCGGTGAAGCCGGGCATGTCCTTCTCGACGACGAAGCCCTTCACCGGGCCGCCGGTGGGGTCGTCGGTCACGTCGCGCGCCCACACGACAACCAGGTCGGCGAAGGTGCCGTTGCCGATCCAGCGCTTCGCACCGTCGATCACCCACACCGCGTCGGCGCCGTTCCCCTCCCGCCGCGCGGTGGTCTCCAGCCCGCCCGCGACGTCGGAACCGCCGTGCGGCTCGGACAGCGCGAACGCCCCGATCAGCTCCATCCGCCGCATGGCGGGGAGCCAGCGCTGCTTCTGCTCCTCCGAGCCGCACAGGTCGATCGAGGTGAGCGCGAGCCCGGCGTGCACGCCGAAGAAGGTCGCCATCGAGGGGTCGACGCGGGACAGCTCCATCGACACGAACGAGGTGAGCAGCCGCGAGTACGCGGGCCGGTCCGGCCACTCCCTGGCCAGGCCGACGACGTCGAGCTCGGCGAAGCCGGGGATGAGCTCGTACGGGAACTCGGCGCGGTCCCAGTAGTCGTCGGCGATCGGGGCGATCCGGGTCTCGGCGAACTCGCGGACCCGGGCGAGGATCTTCTTCTCCTGGTCGCCCAGCAGGTCCAGGTAACCGTAGAGGTCGGCGGGCAGTGGGCTGGTCATGACTGCTCCAGAATGTCGTCGCGGGCGGCGAGCACGGCGGTCTCGGCGCGGTCGCGTGCGGTGGTGAGGGCCTCCCGGCTGGGGCCGTAGGCGTCCTCGGTGGCGCTGCTGATCGCCTCGACGGTGTCGGCGTCGAGGGCGGGGGTCCCCAGGTCGGCCCAGCGGCGCGCCATGCCGGGGCCGAGGTGCTCGAGCAGGTGGCGCAGGCCGCCGTCGCCGCCGCCGAGGTGGAAGGACAGGAACGGCCCGCCGGTCGCCCAGCGCGGGCCGAGCGCCCCGGTGACGACGCGGTCGAGCTCGGCGGGGGAGACCACGCCGTCGCGGACCAGGGACACGGCCTCGCGGAACAGCGCGGACTGGAGCCGGTTCCCGACGAAGCCGTACACCTCCTTGTGGATCTCGACCGGGTCCTTGCCGACGCCGCGCAGGAACGCCGCGGCGCGCTCGACGGCGTCGCGCCCGGTCCGTTGCCCGGCGACGAGCTCGACGAGCGGCAGCACGTGCGGCGGGTTGAACGGGTGCGCCACCAGCAGCCGCGCGGCGGCGTCGTCGGGCAGCTCGGCGGCGATGTCGCTGGGCAGGATCCCGGAGGTGGAACTGAGCAGCAGCGCCCCGGCCGGAGCGTGCGCGGCCACCGTCGCCCAGATCTCCCGCTTGACCGCCAGGTCCTCCGGGCCCTGCTCCTGGACGACGTCGGCGGCCGCGACGGCGGCGGCGAGGTCGGGTTCGCACACGACCCGGTCGAGCAGGTCCGGTGACCCGTAGCGCCGCACCCCCGCGTCGACGACATCGGCCAGGTCCGGCCGCGGGTCGGTGATGACGACGTCGTGCCCAGCCGCGGCCAGCAGCACCGTCCAGGAGACGCCGATCGTGCCGGCGCCGATCTCGGTGATCCTCACGAGTCCTCCCCGTCCTGGTGCAGGTAGTCGTGCACGGTCTCGACCGGCGCCAGGGTGAGGTCGGTGAGCACGTGCGATGCGGACACGACCTCGCGCACCGGCAGGTCCGCCAGCGGTGCGAGGACGTGGTGGAACAGCTGCAGCCGCGCCGGGCCGGTGAAGGCGCGCTTCACGGTCAGGTCGGTGATCCGGGTGCGGACCAGGCGGGCGTCGACCGGGCCGGAGCGGCCGGGGACGAGCTTGACCATGAACGTCGGGACGCCGATCTGTGCGGCGGCCTCGGCCGGGTCGAGCGGGGCATGCTGGTAGGCCATCGTGGCGACGGCGACCGGCAGCGACCCCTTGTGCAGGGTCCCCACCAGCGCGCCGTCCTCCACGGCCAGCCGCGGGGTGCCGAACGCCTTGGGATAGGCGCTCTGCTCGCGCCCGGCGAAGGTGGCCGGCGAGTTGTCCAGCCACATCCCGTGGAGGTACTCGCCCTGTTCACCGTCGAAGGAACAGGCCAGTGCCTGACCGGACTCGGTGTAGGGGCCGAACCCGTCGACGTCGCCCATGTGCATGACCTCGAACCGGACCAGCGGGTCACCGGCCACCAGCGGCTCGGGCAGGGCGTGGCGGAACGCCTCGGGGTCGGTGCGATAGACGACGTTGAGGTACTCGCGGTCGGTGAACCGGTGCGCCCCGGGCGGGAACGCCGGCGCGGTGAGCGGGGTGGTCCCGGCGGCGAGGACGTCGGCGGCCCTCATCGGACCAGCACCCCCTCGGCGACGAGCGCGTCGATCTCGTCCTCGGTGCGCCCCAGCTCGCGCAGCACCGCGGCGCCGTCGGCACCGAGTGCGGGGGCGTGGGTGCGCATCCCGGCCGGGGTGGCCGAGAGCCGGACCGGAAAGCCGATCGAGCGGTAGCGGCCCTCGGTGGGGTGCTCTGCCTCGGTCAGCAGGCCGCCGGAGGTGACGTACGGGTCGGTCTCGGCGTCGTCGACGGCGAGCACCGGCGCGAACGGGATCGAGTGCTCGGCGCACAGCGCCGCCCACTCGTCGGTGGTGCGCTGCGGGGCGAGCTCGCCGATCAGTGCGTACAGCTCGGGCTGGTGCGCCGCCATCGCCGGCGAGGTGGCGAACCGCTCGTCGGCGGCCAGGTCCTCGCGGCCGGCCGCGGCGAAGAAGTCGGCGATGTTGCGCGGGGTGTAGGGCAGGATGCAGGCCCAGCCGTCCTTCGTCGCGACGGCCTCGTGCCCGGCCGCCATCGACCGGTTGAACCCGGTCGGGCCCTCCGCGGGCACGAAGGTGTGCCCGGACAGGTGCTCCACCAGGTTGAACGCGAGCAGCGTGTCGGTCATCGGGACCTCGACCAGCTGCCCCTCACCGGTGGCCCGCTGGTGGATCACCGCGGCCAGCGTGGAGTAGGCGATGGTCAGCGCGCACACCTTGTCGGCGAGGATCGTCGGCGCGTACGACGGGGTGCCGGTCGCCCGGCGCATCAGGTCCACCATCCCCGAGGACGCCTGCACGATCTCGTCGTAGGCGGCCCGGTCGGCCAGCTCGGAGTCGCTGCGGAAGCCCTGCGCCCGCACCTGCACCAGACGAGGGAACCGTTCGGCGACCCGCCCGGGATCGAGCCCGAGCCGCTCCAGCGCACCGGGGCGCATGTTCGTGACGAGTACGTCGGCGGTGTCGAGCAGGTCGTCGAGCACGGCCCGCCCGGCGTCGGTCTTGAGGTCGAGGGCGACGGAGCGCTTGTTGCGGTTCACGTTCAGCGCGAGCGCACCCATGCCGGGGTTGCGCTGGGGCAGCGTCCGGCGGGTCATGTCCCCGGCCGGCGGCTCGATCTTGATCACCTCCGCGCCCAGGTCACCCAGGATCTGGCAGGCGTAGGGGCCCATGACCACCGATGCCAGGTCGATCACCCGCAGCCCGTCCAGTGCGCCACCCATGTCGTGCTCCCTCCGGTCGGTCCGCGATCTCGTTCTCCATGAGCATGGCTAACTTCTCTCGCTCCTGCGAGCTACCCTTACCCATATGCGTAAGCACCACCGGACGGTGGACCGGGTGGCCGGTCTGCTGGAATCCGCCGCGCGCCGCCCGGACGGCAGCACCCTCTCCGCTCTGGCCCGGCGCGTCGGTGCCCCGGTGTCCTCGGTGCAGAAGCTCGTCGACGGTCTCGTCGCCACCGGCTACCTCGACGAACGCGACCGTCGCTACACCCTGGGGCCTGCGCCGTGGATGCTCGCGGCGAGAGCGGGGGAACCACCCGTCCCGGCGATCCCGCACGAGGCGCTCGACCAGCTGGCCCGGCACACCGGCCTGCCCGTGCTCCTCGCCGCCAGGATCGGCGACGACGCCGTCTACCTCGACTGGGCCGGCGCCGACGAGAGCTTCGACGTCGCGTTGTCCGCCCGGGTCCGCGCGCCGCTGCCCGACACCGCGGCCGGCCGGGTCCTGCTCGCCCACCTCGCCCCGGCCGAGCGCAAGCGGGTGGCGCTGGCCGCGCACGACGGTGACCCCGGCGCCGCCGCCGCGCTGCTCGACACCTGCGCGCGGATCCGCACCGACGGGTTCGAACGCGGCGCGAGCGGCACCTTGTTGCCCGGGGCGGTCGCCGTCGCGGTCGCACTCCGCCACGACGGCCGGGTCACGGGGGCGCTCTCGGCCGCCGACCGCGGGTCGGGACCGCTGCCCCGCGGGGTCGCCGACGCTCTCGCCGACGCCGCCGACGCGTGGTCGACCTGAGCCGCCGCGCGACGTTTGCCGACCGGCGTGCCGGGAAGGCGACGGTCGATGCGTACCGACTGGATCCGACCCCTGAACGACAGCGACGGCCCCTTCGCGACCGTCGTGCTCGACGCCACGCACGACACCGCCGACGCGACCGAGCAGTACCGCCTGCGCTGGCGCGACCTGCGTGAGCGCCTCGCCGACTCCGGCGCCGACTCCTCGGCGCTCGCCGTCCTCGACGAGGCCGTGACCGCCGCCGACGCCCCCGACGGCACGGCCGGGCGGGTACTGGTCGCCGACGCGACGCGGGTGCTGCTCGACCGGCACACCGAGGTCCCGCCCGAGCGCGGGACCGCGACCTGGGGTGCGGTCCCGGACCTGCTGGGTGTGCTCGGCGCGGTGGGGGAGGACGTGGCGACCGTCGTCGTCGCCGTCGACCGGACCGGCGGTCGGATCCGGGTCGTCGACGGCACCGTCGAGGAGGTGTCGACCGACTCCGGCGGCCCGGTCCACAAGGCGAACGTCGCAGGCCCCGGCGAGGGCTCCGCGGACGCCCGGGTCGAGGAGACCTGGAAGCGCAACGCCCAGGCCGTCGCCGAGCGGGTCGACACGATCGTCCGCGGCGGCAACGCGGACCTGCTCGTCGTCGCCGGGGACGCGGAGTCCCGGGCCCGCCTGCGCGACGAGCTCCCGCCGGCCTCGGCCGGCATCATGGCCGAGATCGAGAACACCGGCGGCACGGCGCCCGAGCAGGTCGACGACACCGTCCGCGCCGCGGCCGACGAGGTCCGCGAGGCCCGCCGCGGCGAGGCCGTCTCCAGCTTCGCGACCGCGTCCGGACGCGACGACGGGCTCGCCGTCACCGGGCTCGGCGACGTCGTCGGGGCCACCCGCGCCCACGCGGTCGAGACGCTGCTGGTCGACCCGTCGGCGGTGCCCGGGACCGAGCTGGTCGCCGGGACCGACCCGGCGGCAGTGGGGGAGAAGGCCGACGAGCTCGTCGGTGACACCCCGGTGCTGTCCGGTCCGGCCGCGAACGTGCTCGTCCGGGCGGCCGCCGCGACCGGTGCTGCCGTCGTGCTGGTCCACCCGGGCGACGAGGTCTCGCTCACCGACGGTGTCGGCGCCGTCCTGCGCTTCCCGGTCGGTCCCGCCGCCTGAGCCCGCGACCGTCTGCTCCGTCCCGGGCCGGACCGCCCGGGACGGGGCATGATCGGTTCCATGAGCGACCAGCGGATCGAGACCTCCCGCATCGTCGACGCGAGCCCGGCCGAGATCTTCGCCGTGCTCCGTGACCCGCGTGGGCACGTGGCCATCGACAGCTCCGGCATGCTGATGTCGGCCGAGGGCGAACCGGTCTCGGCGGCCGGGGACACCTTCGTCGTCCACATGGACCGCGAGTCGCTCGGCGACCGTCCGATGGGGCGCTACGACGTCACCGTGCACATCGCGAGCTACGTGCCGGACCGCGAGATCTCCTGGACCATCGTCGGCGTCATGCGCCCGCCGGTCGGCCACGTGTACGGCTACCGGCTGGAGCCGGTCGGCGAGGCCGACGGCGGCGGCACCCGGGTCGTCTCGTGGTGCGACTGGTCCGACATCCACCCGCAGTACCGCGACTCCGACCTGTTCCCGGTGATCTCCGCGGCGTCGCTCAGGGCGACCCTGGGCATTCTCGCCCGGACCGTGCAGACGTTCCCGGCACCGGTGGTCGCGGTACCACCGTCGTAGCGGTCCGCCGTCACCCCGTTGTCGTAGCGCGGTGCCGACGACCGGGCCACGGTGCGCGCCGGCACTGGGCGGTGCGGGTGAACCGGACCTGTTTGCGATTGAGCCGCGCACGGCCGGGGAATCCGGGGACCACGAACGCACGACACGAACTCCTGCACGGACCGGGCGCTGGGGAGCCTTCCGGTCCGTGGGCCCCGGGTCCGGGGTGCGACCGCTTCGGGGGTGGTCGCACCCCGGACCCGTTCCTCGTCGTGGCCACCCCGGCGGGCCGTCGCGGCACGCCGGATCCCGCAGGCTCGGATGTACTCCCGACGCCGAACGCATACCCTGTGGGAATGACCGAGCCCGGAACCGTGGCGCCGCTGGCGCTCGACGAGCAGCTCTGTTTCGCGCTCCACTCGGCGTCCCGTGCGATGACCGGGTGCTACCGCCCGATCCTCGACGCCATCGGGCTGACCTACAGCCAGTACGCGGTCCTGCTCGTGCTGTGGGCCGAGGAGACGGTGCCCCAGCGGGAGCTCGGGGAGCGGATGTTCCTCGACAGCGGCACGCTGTCGCCGATGCTGACCCGGCTGGAGGGCCGCGGACTGGTCACCCGCGCCCGTCGCCCGGACGACGAGCGCACCGTGCAGGTGTCGCTGACCGAGAAGGGCAAGGCGCTGCGGGACCAGGCCGCCGCCGCACAGGACGAGGTCATCAAGGCCACCGGCATGTCGACGGACGAGCTGTTCCGCCTCCGGGACGACCTGCAGCGGCTCGCCTCCCGGCTCCGGGCGTCGGAGGCCGGGGCCGCCTCGGTCTGACCGGGGCCGCACTTCCCGTCCGTGCCGCGGCGCGGATCGTTGCACGGGTATATGCTTGCCGACAGGCAATCATATGGAGTGTGCATGAGCGGCCTCGACCCCGACGAGCTGGCGCGGCTGCGCACGGACCTGGCCCGGATCGCCCGGGGTCTGGACCGGGCCACCCGCGGCTCCGACCTCACCCGCAGCGCCCTGTCGGTGCTCGGCACCGTCGCCGTCCGCGGCCCGATCGGGATGGGGGAGCTCGCCACCGTCGAGGGCGTCAACCCCACGATGCTGTCGCGTCTGGCCGGCAAGCTGGAGGCCGCCGGGCTGCTCGTCCGCGACACCGACTCCGACGACGGCCGCGCCGTGCGCGTCGCGGTCACCGAGGCGGGCGCGGCCGAGCACCGCCGACGCCGCGAGGAACGCACGCGTCTGCTCGGCGCACACGTCGACGCCCTGACCCCCGACCACGCCGCACGGCTGCGGGCCGCGCTGCCCGCGCTCGACGCGCTCGCCGCGGCCCTGCGGGACGCACGGTGACCGCCGGCCCGGACCAGGCACCCCGGCGGGCGCTCGCCCGGACCTTCGCGTCGCTGTCCGGCCACAACTACCGGCTCTGGGTCGGCGGTCAGTCGATCTCCCTGGTCGGCACCTGGATGCAGTCGATCGCCCAGTCCTGGCTGGTCTACGAGCTGACCGGGTCCGCGGCCGTGCTCGGCACCGTCGTCGCCGTCCAGACCGTGCCCACGCTGCTCCTCGGGCCCTACGCCGGGGTGTGGGTGGACCGGCTCGACCGGCGACGGCTGATGATCGGCCTGCAGACGATGATGGGCCTGCAGGCCGCCGCGCTCGCCGTGCTCACCCTCACCGGCACCGTCGCGCTCTGGCACGTCTACGTGCTGGCCGCGGTGCTCGGGCTGAACAAGGCCGTCGAGAACCCGGCCCGGCAGACCTTCGTGCATGAGCTCGTGGGCCCCGACGACCTCCGCAACGCCGTCACCCTCAACTCGGTCCTGGTCAACGCCGCGCGCGCGGTCGGTCCCGCGGTCGCCGGGCTGGTCATCGTGGCGGGCGGGACCGGGATCTGCTTCGCGGTCAACGCGGTCAGCTTCGTCGCCGTCGTGACCTCGCTGCTGCGCCTGGACACCTCCGCGCTCGTGCCCACCGCACCGGCGCCGCGGGCGCCCGGGCAGCTGCGCGAGGGACTCGCGCACGTGCGGGCCAACCCCGAGCTGCGGGTCCCGCTGGTGATGATGGCGTTGATCGGCTGCCTGGCCTACGAGTTCCCGGTGGTGTTGCCGGTGGTGGCCTCGCAGACCTTCGGCGGTGACGCGAGCACCTACGGCTGGCTGACCGGCGCGATGGGGGTCGGCGCGGTCGTCGGGGGGCTCGTCGTCGCCGGGAACGGGCGCACCGGGGTGCCGATGCTGGTGCGCACCGCGCTGCTGTTCGGCCTGGTCCTGGGGCTCGCCGCGATCGCGCCGTCGCTGTGGGTCGCGCTGGTCGCGATGGGGTTGGTCGGGATGGCCAGCGTCGCGTTCATGGCGGGCGGCAACTCGACGCTGCAGCTGGCCTCGGCCCCGCACATGCGGGGACGGGTGATGGCGCTGTGGTCGGTGGCCTTCCTCGGCTCCACCCCGATCGGCGGCCCGATCGCCGGCTGGGTCAGCGAGCAGTGGGGTGGTCGCGGCGGGCTCGCGCTGGGGGCGGTGGCCTGCCTGGTCGCGGCCGCGATCGGCCTTCCCACGGCGCGCCGCGCCGCCCGGGCGGAGGCCGCCTCGTGAGCGCGCCCGGCCGGCCGGCGGTGCTCACGGCCGTCGCCGCCGGCGGGGTGGTGGGCGCCGAGGTGCGCTGGCTGCTCGGGCTCGTCGGCCCGCCGGCACCGTGGACGACGCTGATCATCAACGTCACCGGCTGCCTGCTGATGGGGATGCTGATGGTGCTGGTCACCGAGCGGTTCTCCGCCCACCCGCTGGTCCGCCCGGCCCTCGGGGTCGGGGTGCTCGGCGGGTACACGACGTTCTCCACCTACGCCGTCGACGTCGCCGCGCCGGCGTTCGGGTCACCGGGGTCGCTCGCGCTGATGGTCGGCACCCCGGTGCTCGCCGTCGCCGCGACGGCGCTCGGCGCGAGCCTGACCCGTGCGCTCGCCGGGGGCGGAGCCCGATGACGGCGCTGCTCGTCGCCCTCGGCGCGGCCGTCGGGGCGCCGCTGCGCTACCTGGTCGACACCGCGGTGAAGGCGCGGACGCCGTCGGCGTTCCCGTGGGGCACCTGGGTGATCAACGTGGTCGGGTCGTTCGTGCTGGGTGCGGTGGTGGCACTGACCCCGGCGGCCGGGCCGGGGTTCGCCGCGCTGCTCGGCACCGGGTTCTGCGGGGCGTTCACCACCTACAGCACCTTCGGCTGGGAGACGCTGTCGCTGCTCGAACGGGGTCGCACCGCGCTCGCCGTGGGCTACGCGGCGGCCAGCGCCGTCGTCGGTGTCGCGGCGGCGCTGGCCGGACACGCGCTGCTCACCGCCGTGGCTGGCTGAGCAGGCCCGGAAGGCGGCGGCCGGGTCAGCGGATGCGGCCGCCGGTGGCGATGCGCAGCAGGTCACGGGCAGTGCCGCGGGGGGAGGTGCCCTCCTGCCAGACCGCGCGGAACTCCCGGGTCAGGTCGAGGCCGCGGACGTCGACGACGACCAGGGACCCGGCCGCCACGTCGGCGGCGACCACCGCACGCCCCAGCACCGCGGGGCCCGCACCGGCGCGGACGGCGGCACGCAGGGCGGCGTCCGCGGCGTACTCGCGACGCGGCGGAGCGAGCTCACCGGCGCCGGCGGCGTCGAGCGCGGCCTCCAGCGCGGGCCGGGCCCCGGCACCGGGCGGCCGGGTGAGCAGCGGGGTACCCGCCAGCTCCGTGGCGTCGACACCGTCGGCCGCGGACCACGGGTGCCCCGGGGCGACGACGAGCACCAGCGGGTCCGACGCCACCGTCGCCGCGTGCAGGTCCTCCAGCGGGCCGGGCGTGGACACCACACCGACGGCCGCGTCACCGGACCGGACCGCCGCGGCGGGGTCCGGCGTGTCGCGCAGCACGACCCGCCCGCCCGGACCGTCGCGCAGCTCGACCAGCCAGCCCTGCAGCAGACACTCCGCGACCACCGGGTTCGCCGCCAGGACGACCGTGTCCTCCCCGGCGTCCTCCCCGACCGGCTCCTCGCGCAGGGCCGCGACCGCGACGTCCAGATCGGCCGCGGCGGCCAGCAGCGGGCCCGCCCACTCCACGAGCAGGACCCCGCGGGTGGTGAGGCTGCTCGACCGACGCCCCCGGCGGCCGCGTTCGAGCACCGGCCCGCCGACCTGCTGTTCGGCGGCCCGGATCCGCGCCGACGCGGCCTGCACCGTCAGCCCGAGCCCCTCGGCCGCGGTGGCCATGCTCCCGGAGCAGGCGATGTCTCGGAGCAGGGCGAGAGCGGTCAGGTCGGGGACGCGTGCAGGTGCGGTGGCCATCGGAACCACCCTAGGTGGCGGGCGGGGTCACACTCCCAGCAGCCCGCGCAGATAGGCCGCCTGACCGGCGTGCTGGAGGTCGTCGCCGACCACGCTGACCAGGCGTTCGCCGAGGGTCACGTTCTCCCCCCCCAGGTGGGCGGCAGGATGCGGGACAGGTCCTCGTCGGCGAGGCCCGCGAGGTGCCCGACGGTGCGTTCGTGCACCGCCGCGCCGTAGCCGGTCAGCAGGTCGGCGGTCGTCCGCACGGCGTCGACCTGCGCCGAGGTGTGCCCGAACCCGGTGTCGGCGGGGTCGAGGTCGAGGCCGAACCGCTCGGCCCAGCCCTCGCCGGTCCAGACCTGCGCGGCGTCGAAGGCCTCGGCGACGTGGTCGTCCTGCACCCGCAGCAGGTGCCACACCAGCCAGCCGATCGGGTTGCCGGGGCCGTCCGCACCCTCCAGGCGGCGGGCGAGGTCGGCCTCGGACAGGCCGTCGACCACCTCGCGCACGAGCTCGTCGATCCGGCCGACGTGGTCGGTCAGCAGTTCCGCGGTCGTCGTCATGCGGCAGGCGTTCCCGTATGCAGGCCTCCGCATGCGGGTTCGTGCGGGTTACGGTGGGCCGTGGTGACCGAGAACGTGAGGACCCACAGCGCGCACTGGGGCGTGTTCCACGCCCGCTGGGACGGCAGCAGGCTGCGGGTCCGCCCGCACCCCGGCGACCCGGACCCGTCGCCGGTGCTGGACAACGTCCCCGCGGCCGTCGGGCACGCCGCCCGGGTCGCCGCACCGGCGGTGCGCCGCGGCTGGTGGGACCGGGGTCCCGGCCGTGACCCCGGCCGCGGGCGTGACGGCTATCGCACGGTGTCCTGGGACGCCGTGCTCGACCGGCTCGCCGAGGAGACCCACCGGGTCCGTTCCACCCACGGCGACGAGGCCGTCTACGGCGGCTCCTACGGCTGGGCGTCGGCCGGGCGGTTCCACCACGCGCAGAGCCAGCTGCACCGGTTCCTGGCGCTGACCGGGGGCTACACCCGCTCGGTCAACACCTACTCCGGCGGCGCCGCCGAGGTGGTCCTGCCGCACGTGCTGGGCACCTTCGACGCGGTGACCCGCTACGCGGTGACCTGGGACCAGGTCGCGGCACACACCGACACCGTCGTCGCGTTCGGCGGGATGGCGCTGAAGAACTCCGCGATCGCCGCGGGCGGGGTCAGCCGGCACGTCGAGCGCGGGGCGATGCGCGCCGCCCGTGAACGGGGCGCGGTGTTCGTGCTGGTCAGCCCGCTGCGCCCGGACCTGCCGGAGGGCCTCGACGCCACCTGGCTGCCGATCCGGCCGGGCACCGACGTCGCCCTGATGCTGGCGCTCATGCACACGATCGTCGAGGCGGGGCGGGCCGACACCGACTTCCTCGCCTCGCACTGCGACGGCTGGGACCGGCTGCGCGAGCACCTGTTCGCCGCCCCGGCGCGCGACGCCGGGTGGGCCGAGGGCATTACCGGTATCCCGGCCGCGACGATCCGGGAGCTGGCCTGGCGGATGGCGCACGGCCGCACCCTGGTCACCGTCGCGCAGTCGCTGCAGCGGGCCGAGCACGGCGAGCAGCCGGTGTGGGGCGGGACGGCGCTCGCCGCGGTGCTCGGCCAGATCGGCCTGTCCGGCGGCGGCTTCAACTACGGCCTCGGGTCGCTCGGGCACTACGGACGCCCGCGCAACGCGGTGCCGGTGCCCACGTTCTCCCGGGCGCCCAACCCGGTGACCTCGTTCATCCCGGTCGCGCGGGTCGCGGACATGCTGCTGCACCCGGGGGAGACCTACTCCTACCAGGGCGTCGACCACACCTATCCGCACGTGCGGATGGCGTGGTGGGCCGGGGGCAACCCGTTCCACCACCACCAGGACCTGCGCCGGCTGCGGCGCGCGGTCGCCGAGCTCGACACGTTCGTCGTGCACGACCCGATGTGGACGGCGACGGCGCGGCACGCCGACGTCGTGCTGCCGTCGACGACGACCCTGGAACGCGACGACATCGGCGCCACCAGCTCCGACCCGCTCGTCGTCGCGATGAAGCAGCTCGTGCCCCGGCACGGCCAGGCCCGCGACGACTACGACGTGCTCGCCGACCTGGCCGCGCGGCTCGGGCACGGCGAGGCCTTCACCGAGGGCCGGACGTCGCACGAGTGGCTGGTCCACATGTACGACCGCACCCGCAAGGGCCTGGCCGACCGGGGACTCGACGCGCCGTCGTTCGAGGAGTTCTGGGAGCGCGGCGAGCTGGAGCTGCCCCAGCGTCCCGACGACGGCGGGGTGCTCGGCCGCTTCCGCGCCGACCCCGCCCGGCACCCGTTGCCGACGGCGTCCGGCCGCGTCCAGCTCGGGTCCGGCCCGATCGCCGCGCTCGGGCTGCCCGACCACCCCGGCCACCCCGCGTGGATCGAGCCGACCGAGGTCCCCGACGACCGGCATCCGTTCTGGCTGGTCTCCAACCAGCCGGCGACCCGGCTGCACTCCCAGCTCGACTTCGGCGCCCACTCCGCCGGGGCGAAACGCTCCGGGCGCGAGGTCGTGCGCATCCACCCCGACGACGCCGCCCGGCTCGGGATCGGCGACGGCGACGTCGTCCGCATCCACAACGACCGCGGCGCCTGCCTGGCCGCGGCGCGGGTCACCGACGACATCCGGCCCGGCGTGCTGCAGCTGCCGACCGGAGCGTGGTGGGACCCGCGCCCCGACCCGGACCGTCCCGAGTTCGGCGACGACGGCCTCTGCGTGCACGGCAACCCGAACGCCGTGACCCGCGACCGCGGGACGTCGAGCTTCGCGCAGGGCTGCAGCGGTCAGCTGTGCGCGGTCGCCGTCGAGCGGTACCGCCACGACGCCCCGGAGGTCACCGCGCACGTACCGCCGGTCATGCGGTGACCGGGCCCGCCAGATCCTTCTCGATCTCCTCCAGGCTGCGGCCCTTGGTCTCCGGCAGGAGCCTCGTCGCGTACAGGTAGGCGGCGGCCGTCGTCACCGCGAAGAACAGGAAGTTCCAGCCCGCCCCGAACGCCTCGAGCAGCGACGGGAACAGCAGCGCGACGGTCATGTTGAACAGCCAGTTGAACGTCACGCAGAACGCGACCGCGCCGGCGCGGACCCGCAACGGGAACAGCTCCGGCAGCAGCACCCACTGCACCGGGCCCCAGGAGATCGAGAACGAGGCGATGTAGACGACGATCCCGGCCAGCGTCAGGCCGAGCAGCAGCGGTCCCTGCTCCAGGCCGACCAGGTTCGTGACCGCCAGGACGATCATCGCCAGGCACATGCCGACCGCGCCCCACCGCAGCAGCGGGCGTCGCCCGGCGCGGTCGATCAGCCACATACCGGGCAGCGTCATCAGCATGTTCACCGCACCGATGGCGACGTTGGCGCCGATCGCGTCGGTCGCCCCGAAGCCGACGTCGGTGAGCAGGGTCGGCGCGTAGTAGATGATCGTGTTGATGCCGACGAAGTTCTGGAAGAACACCAGGAGCATCCCGATCAGGGTCAGCCGCCGCAGCCGCGGGGAGAACAGCGTGCCGATCGCGACCTTCTCGGTGTGCTCGCGCTCGACGCGCACGCTCTCCCGGATCTCCGACAGCTCGGCCTCGGCCGCCTCCGGGGTGCCGCGCAGCCGCTCCAGGACGGCCCGGGCAGTGCTGACACCGTTCTCGCCACCGCCGGGTCCGTGCGCGACCAGCCAGCGGGGGCTCTCCGGCTGGGTGTAGATGCCGATCGCGAGGACGACCGCGGGGATCACGCCGAGCCCGATCATCCAACGCCAGTCCCGGGCGTCGGCGAAGGCGTAGTCGACGACGTAGGCCAGGAAGATCCCGACGGTCACCAGCAGCTGCATCAGCGAGGTGAGCCGCCCGCGGATCCGGGCCGGGGCCAGCTCGGACAGGTACATCGGCACGACCACCGACACGATCCCGACGCCGACGCCCATCACGAACCGGAACCCGACGAGCATCGCGACGTTCACCCCGAGGGCCGCGCCGAGCGTGCCGACGACGAACACGATGCCGCCGAGCAGGATCAGTGGCCGTCGGCCGAGGGTGTCGGCGAGCCTGCCGGAGACGCCCGCCCCGAGCATCGCGCCGACGAGTAGCCCGGACACCACGGTGCCCTGTTCCAGCGAGGACAGCGGGATGTCGTCGGGGATGAACAGGATCGCCCCGGAGATGACGCCCGTGTCGTACCCCCACAGGATCCCGCCGAGTGCCCCGAAGAACCAGATCGCCCACTGCGACGGCCGCTTCGCCGTCCCTGCCCCCGAACTCATCCGCCGATCCTCCGACGGGGTGTTGCGGGCCGCAACAGGAGGCGTCAGGTGCGGTGTCGGGAGGCGTCGAGCCGACGACGCCCGCCGTCGGTCGTCGCGTCGACCTCCCGGACTCCCAGTGCCTTCGCCAGTCCCGATGCCGGCATGTCCCCGTAGACCGTCTCGAACTCTCCGGCGACGAAGGTCTCGTGCCAGATGCCGACGGCCCCGGGACAGCGACGGGCCCGCCGGTTGAACGCGGCCCAGGCCGGCCGGTGCGTCGTCGTGGTGTCGCTCGCATAGGCGTAGAGGGACTCGCGGTCGCGCCAGTACTGGACGAGCAGTGGGCCGCCGGGGCCGAGCCCCGAGCGGGTCCCGAGCAGCCCGTGGGCGGGCTCGCGTTCCAGCTCGCGCAGCATCCCGGCCATCGCGGTCACGACCGGGAGCCAGGCCCGGACCTTCCAGGGCCGGTTGAAGCGCATCCCGATCAGGAACACGACGACCTGGTCCTCGGTCGGCTGGATGGTCGTGCGGGTGTAGGGCGCCATCGGTCCACTCCCTCGTACGGCGAGTTGTGGATACTGACACTATCCGATGGCGGTGTCATCCGTCGCGGTCGAGCCAGGCCCGGACCTCGGCGGAGTCGGCCCCGAGTGGCGGGGGTGAGCGGCGGTAGGACGGCGGGGTCACCGACCAGTCGACCGGGTTGCGGACGGTCGGGATCGCGGCGGCGTCGTCGGCCCGGACGACCGGGTCGAGCCCGAGCTCCTCGGCGAGGGCGACACCGCCGTCGACGGTGTTGATCGGGCCGCAGGGAACGCCGGCGGCGGTGATCGCGTCGTACCACTCCTGGGCGGTGCGGGTGGCGAGGCGGGCGCGCAGCCGCTGCTCGATCTCCTCGCGGTGGCCGATCCGGTCGGACATGGTCGCGAAGCGCGGGTCCTGCGCCATGGCCGGGTCGCCGAGGATCGTCGCGAGCTTGCGGAACTGGCCGTCGTTGCCGGCGATGACGATGAGGTCGCCGTCCGCGGTGGGCATCGGCTGGTACGGGAACACGCTGGGGTGGGCGTTGCCCATCCGGCGGCCGACCGCGCCGGCGGCGACGTAGGCCTCGCTCTGGTTGACCAGGGTGGACATCGCGACCGACAGCAGGTTGGTCTCCAGCAGCTGGCCCTGCCCGGTCCGCTCGCGGTGCCGCAGCGCCGCGCTGACCGCGAGTGCCGCGTGCAGCCCGGTGAGGACGTCGAAGACCGCGACCCCCGCGCGGAACGGGGGGCCGTCGGAGTCGCCGGTCAGGCTCATCAGCCCGGACACCGCCTGGACCAGCAGGTCGTAGCCGGCCAGGTGGGCGCCGCCGCGGGCCCCGAACCCGGTGATCGAGCAGTACACGACCCCGGGGTTGTCACGGGCGACGCTGTCGTGGTCCAGCCCGAACCGCGCCGCACCGCCCGGCCGGAAGTTCTCGACGACGACGTCGGCCCGCCGCGCCAGCTCCCGTGCCGCCGCGAGGTCGCCCGGGTCGGTCAGGTCGAGCACGACCGACCGCTTGTTCCGGTTGATCGACAGGTAGTAGGTGGAGATCTCGCCCTGCTCGGGGTCGCTGACCACCGGGGGCTTCCAGGTGCGTGTGTCGTCGCCGCCCGGGCCCTCGACCTTGATCACCGTCGCGCCGAGGTCGGCCAGCATCATCGTGGCGTAGGGCCCGGCGAGCACGCGGGAGAAGTCGGCCACCAGCACGCCGTCGAGCGGTCCGCCGGTGGGGTCGTCGCCGAAGGGGGAGTGGTCCACGTCCCGGCACGCTAGCCGCGACGACGCCCGGCCGCTTACGGTGGGGCGACCGCTCATGGCGGGTCGGTGTTGGATGACCAGGGATCATCCCAGGGAGAGCTGGATGTCCCCGTTCCGGACGGCGGCGTCGGTGAACGTCACCTCACCGCGATGGCCGACCTCCACGGTGTAGAAGTCCGAAGCCGGTACGTCGTCGACGACGAAGGAGAAGGTGCAGCCGTAGCTGCTGCCCGTCCCGCTGTCGAGCGCACCGACGCCGGCGATCCTGCCGGCGGAGTCCCGGACGGTCACCGCCGTCCCGGCGACGATGTCGTCGTAGCCGCTCGACAGGTGGCAGGAACCGTAGGACGAGCTCGAGTAGAGCGAACTCGTGCCGTTCATGACCGTCATGGCTCCGGTGATGCTCCGGGTCGAGGTGCCCGCCAGGGCGAGGAGCAGCCCGGTCGCGAGGGCCAGGACGACTGCGACCGCGGCGGCCGTCAGGACACGGCGGGAGGTTCGGGACCCGAGCTGGACATGGCCCGGCATCGCCGCGGCAGCGGCCCAGGGAGCCCGTGGCTGCGGGATCGGGGTCTGTGCGACCCGGGATTGGGCGACCCGGGATTGGGCGACCCGGGACTGGGCGACCTGGGACTGCGCGTGCTGCCACTCCCGGAAGCGGGCCCACTCGTGGCGCTCCTGCTCCGACATGGACTCCCACTGCTGCACGTTCATGGTCTCCCGATCTCCGCCGTCCGGCCGTTCCCGACTGGTCCGTTCGGACGGCATGTCGACGGTCGCGCCCGGCGCGTTGCACGAAGTCCCCAGTTCTGATGAGGCGGCCCTGATGAGGCGGCGCCTACCCGACCTCACCGTCGACGTAGAACCACAGCCCGTCCTCCCGGACGAACCGGCTGCGCTCGGCCAGCACCCCGTCCGTCCGGTGGGCCCGGAACTCGACGGTCCCCGCGGTCTCGAACATCGTCCCGCCCGAACGCGCGACGATCTCCAGCCCCGTCCACACCGACCCCGGCTCCAGCCGCAGCCGCCGCGGCCGCGTCGACGGGTGCCACGACGCCAGCAGGTAGCCGCGGTCACCCCGCACGAAGGCGGTGTAGCGGCTGCGCATCAGCGCCTTCGCCGTCGGCGCGGGGCGCCCGGCGAGCACGGGGGCGCAGCAGGTCTCCTCGGGGCGGCCGGTACCGCAGGGGCAGAGCACGGTCGTCGAGCATGCCGCACGGCGCATGTGAGGTGCCCGACCGACCCGACGGGACAGTTGACCACCTCGACGGACGTGTGGTCGTCTCATCCGTCGCCGTGCCGCGTACCGCAGGAGGAATGCCGACGTGACGGACTTCTACGACGTCCTGCACTCCCGCCGTGACGTCCGTACCGGCTTCCGGCCCGACCCGGTCGCCGACGACGTCCTCACCCGCGTCCTGGCGGCCGCGCACGCCGCTCCGAGCGTCGGGTTCTCCCAGCCCTGGGACTTCGTGCTGGTCCGCGACGCGGCCGTCCGCGAGCGCGTGCACGCCCTGGTCTCCGCCCAGCGCGACCGCTACGCCGCGTCGCTGCCCGCCGCCCGCGCCGAGGCGCTGCGCGCGATCCGGGTGGAGGCGATCCGGGAGACCCCGCTGAACGTCGTCGTGACCGCCGACGCCACCCGCGGCGGCCGCCACACCCTCGGCCGGCACGAACGGCCCGAGATGGGCCCCTACTCCGCCGCGCTCGCGGTGCAGAACCTGTGGCTGGCCGCCCGGGCCGAGGGCCTCGGCGTCGGCTGGGTGTCCTTCTTCGGCGACGAGGGGCTCACCGAGCTCGGCGCACTGCTCGGGCTGCCCGCACACGTCGAGGTCGTCGCCTACCTGTGCGTCGGCCACGTGGACGCCTTCCCCGACCGGCCCGAGCTGGAGCAGCACGGCTGGGCCCGGCGCCGCCCGCTGGACTGGGCGGTGCACCAGGACACCTGGGGCGCCCGCGGGCTGCCCGGTGCCGCACCCACCGCGCTGCTGGAGTCCACCGTGGAGGCCGTCGCGCCGGTCGACGAGGCCGCCCGGGCCGCGGCACGCGACCGGCTCGACCGCATGACCAAGCCGCGTGGCGCGCTCGGCCGGGTGGAGGACGTCGCCGTCGCGCTGGCCGGGATCGCCGGCGCCGAGGTGCCGCCGGTGCCGTCCCCGGCCGCGGTCGCGATCTTCGCCGGCGACCACGGCGTGCACGCCCAGGGCGTCACCCCGTGGCCGCAGGAGGTCACCGCGCAGATGGTCGCGAACTTCACCGCGGGCGGTGCGGTGGTGAACGCGTTCGCCCGTCAGCTCGGGGCGGAGGTGCTCGTCGTCGACGTCGGGGTGGCCGCGGAGCTGGATGCCGTCCCCGGGCTGCTCCCGCGCAAGGTCGCGTCCGGCACCGCGGACATGACCGCCGGGCCCGCGATGACCCGCGAGCAGGCCCGCGCGGCACTGGAGCACGGCATCGAGGTCGCCCGCGACCTGGTGGCCGCCGGGAACCGCTGCCTGCTCACCGGGGACATGGGCATCGCCAACACCACCGCCGCGGCCGCGCTGGTGTGCGCCTTCACCGGGGCCGACCCGGCCGTCGCGACCGGGCGCGGCACCGGCGTCGACGACGAGACGCTGGCCCGCAAGACCGACGTCGTGCGTCGTGCCCTGGAACGGCACCGGCCCGATCCGGCCGACCCGCTCGGGGTGCTGGCCGCCGTCGGCGGGCTGGAGCACGCGGGGCTGGCCGGGTTCGTCCTGGGCGCCGCCGCGCTGCGCACCCCCGTGGTGCTCGACGGCGTCATCGCCGGCTCCGCCGCGCTGGTCGCCGCCGCGTTCGCCCCGGAGATCGCCGGCTACTGCCTGGGCGGGCACCGCTCCGCCGAGCCGGGCGGTGCGCTCGCCCTGGACCACCTCGGCCTGGCGCCGCTCCTGGAGCTCGACATGCGCCTCGGCGAGGGCACCGGCGCGCTGCTCGCGCTGCCGGTGCTGCAGGGCGCGGCGCGGGCGATGGCCGACGTCGCCACCTTCGACGCCGCCGGGGTCACGGACAAGACCGGTGGGTGACCCGCTCACCGTCGTCGGGGTCGGCGCCGACGGGTGGGCCGGGCTGCCGGAGACCCACCGCGACGCCCTGCGCGACGCCGAGGTGCTGCTCGGCGGGCCCCGCCAGCTCGACCTGCTGCCCACCGACGTCGCCGGGGAGCGGCGGGCGTGGCCGTCGCCGCTGGTCCCGGCGCTGCCCGGGATCCTCGACGAGCTGTCCGGCCGCCGCGTCGCGGTGCTCGCCTCCGGCGACCCGATGTTCTTCGGGATCGGCGCCACGCTCGCCCGCGTCGCCGGACCCGACCGGCTGCGGGTGCTGACCCACCCGTCGTCGGTGGTGCTGGCGTGCGCCCGCCTGGGCTGGGGATCGGAGCACGTCGCGGTGCTCAGCGTCGTCGGCCGGCCGCTCGACGCGCTGCGCCGGGCACTGGCCCCGGGCGCCCGCCTGGTCGTGCTCTCGGCCGGCGCCGGGTCGCCCACCGAGATCGCCGAGCTGCTCGCCGGCGCCGGGTGGGGTGGGTCGCGGATGACGGTCCTGGAGCGGCTCGGCGCGCCCGACGAGCGCATGGTGTCCGCCACCGCCGTGGCCTGGCGGGGCGAGGTGGACGCGTTGAACGTCGTCGCGGTCGAGTGCGTGCCCGACGCCGGGCTGGTCCCGCCGGGGGAGACGCCCGGTCTCCCCGACGACGCCTACGACCACGACGGACAGCTCACCAAGCGCGAGGTCCGCGCCGTCACTCTCGCCCACCTCGCGCCGCGCGCGGGGGAGCTGCTGTGGGACGTCGGCGCCGGGTCCGGGTCGATCGGCATCGAGTGGATGCGGGCGCACCCGCGGTGCCGCGCGATCGCCGTCGAGAGCCGTCCCGAGCGCGCCGACCGGGTCGCCGCCAACGCCGCGGCCCTCGGTGTCCCCGGCCTGCGGGTGGTGACCGGCCCCGCGCCGGACGTGCTGGCCGGGCTGGAACGACCCGATGTCGTGTTCGTCGGCGGCGGGCTGACCCGCGAGGGCGTCCTCGACGCCTGCCTGGCCGCGCTGGGGCCGGGCGGTCGCCTGGTCGCCAACGCGGTCACGGTGCAGACCGAGGCGGCCCTGGCCGCCGCCCACGCCGCGCACGGCGGGGACCTCGTGCGGGTGCAGGTCGCCCGCGCCGTTCCCGTCGGCGGCTTCCACGGATGGCGCCCCGCCATGCCCGTGACCCTGTGGAGCTGGAGGAACCCCTCGTGAGGACCGAACCGTGACGGTGCACTTCATCGGGGCCGGACCCGGTGCCGTCGACCTGCTGACCCTGCGGGCCCGCGACCTGATCGCGGCCTCCCCGGTCTGCCTCTACGCGGGCAGCCTGGTGCCGCCGGACATGCTGGAGATCTGCCCGCCCGGGGCCCGCACCGTCGACACGGCGCTGATGACGCTCGACGAGATCCTGGACGAGATGGTGCGCGCGCACCGGCACGGGCTCGACGTCGCTCGGCTCGCCTCCGGCGACCCGTCGGTGTTCTCCGCGATGGCCGAGCAGATGCGCCGGCTTGAGGCGGCCGGCGTGCCCTACGACGTGTGCCCCGGCGTCCCCGCCTACGCGGCGGCCGCCGCCGCACTGGGCCGCGAGCTCACCGTCCCCACGGTCGCCCAGACGGTCACCCTCACCCGGATCGCGGCGCGCGCGACCCCGATGCCGGAGAACGAGGGTCTCGACAAGCTGGGCAATGCCGGCGGCACCGTGGTGCTGCACCTGGCCGTGCACCGCATCGCCGAGGTCGTCGACGCACTCGCCCCGTCCTACGGCGGCGACTGCCCGGCCGCGGTGGTGGCGCACGCGTCGCGCGCACACGAGATCGTGCTGCGGGGGACCCTGGAGCAGATGCCCAAGGCCGTCGACGAGGCAGGCATCCAGCGCACCGCCGTGATCATCGTCGGCGAGGCGCTCGCGGCCCGGCACTTCCCGGACTCGCACCTGTACAGCGCGGACCGCTGCCGGAGCTGACGACGCGGCGACCGCTCGTCGTCCGTTCGCCGCGGGAGGGTGGCATCCGGGCGCGCGACGATCATCGACGGAACGCGCACGTGGCCCACTGGACGCACCCGATCGGAGGATCGGCGTCGGTCGGTGGGAGGAAGCAGCCGTGCAGATCAGGAGCGTCGTCACCGGGATCGCGGCCGCGGTCGGCATCGTGCTGGCGGGCGTCGTCGCCGCCCCCACCGCGGGCGCGGCACCCGCCCCGCCGACCGGATGCCCGCAGATCGAGACGATCGCCGTACGCGGCAGCACCGAGGCCCAGGGCGGCGGCAGCATCGCGGGCCCGCAGGCGTCGTCGATCCAGTCACGGTCCGCGCAGACCGTCCGGACCCACGACCTGGTCTACCCGGCCTCGCTCGGCAACTACGCGAGCAGCGTGCGCCAGGGGGTGTCCGCGCTGCGCAGCAGGCTGGCGGCGACCTCCGCGCAGTGCCCGTCCACCCGGTTCGTCCTGATCGGCTACTCGCAGGGCGCCCAGGTCATCGGGGACACCCTGGCCGCGGGCGGCGTACCCGGCGCCGACCGCATCCCGGCCGTGCTGCTCTTCGGCGACCCGACGTTCAACGGTCGCGAGAGCTACAACACCGGCAGCTACTCCGCGGCCCGCAACGGCGTGTTCGCACGCTCGCGCGGCGCGCTGTCGGCCTACGCGTCGTCGATCCGCTCCTACTGCAACGCCACCGACAACTTCTGCCAGCGCGGGGCGAGCGGCGCGGGTCACTACCGCTACGCGAGCGACCGGACCGCCGCCACGACGTTCGCCGTGCAGCGGAACGGCGGCTGAGCCCGGCTCAGTAGTCCTCGTGCCAGGCCCGGCCGTCGCGCTCGATCAGCGCGGTGGCCGAGGCCGGGCCGTGGCTGCCCGCGCTGTACGGGCGCGGCCGCTGGTCGGTCGACTCCCAGGTCCGCAGGATCGGCTCGGCCCACCGCCACGCGGCCTCGATCTCGTCGCGGCGCATGAACAGCGTCGGGTTGCCGCGCAGCACGTCCATCAGCAGCCGCTCGTAGGCGTCGGGCAGCCGGTCGCCGAAGGTGCGGGCGAAGCTCAGGTCCAGCGGTGCCGGGATCGGGCGGATCCCGCCGGGGCCGGGCTGCTTGGCCGTCATGTGCAGGCGCACACCCTCGTCGGGCTGCAGCCGCAGGACGAGCCGGTTGGCCGGGATCTCCTCGCCGAACGCGGGGAAGATCGAGTGCGGGACCGGCTTGAACTGCACCACGATCTCCGACGCGTGGGTCGCGAGCCGCTTGCCGGTGCGCAGGTAGAACGGCACCCCGGCCCAGCGCCAGTTGGCGACCTCGGCGCGCAGCGCCACGAAGGTCTCGGTGGAGGAGCGCTCCCGCTCCTGCGGGGTCCCGGCGCGGGACTCGGCCAGCTCGGTGGCGTAGCCGGGCACCGCGGTGCCGTCGACGAGCCCCTCGACGTACTGCCCGCGCACGGTGTCGCGCACGACGTCCGGACCGTCGAGGGGCCGCAGCGACTGCAGGACCTTCAGCTTCTCGTCGCGCACGCCCTCGCCGTCGATCTTGGCGGGCGGCTCCATCGCGACCAGACACAGCAGCTGCAGCAGGTGGTTCTGCACCATGTCGCGCAGCGCGCCGGAGCCGTCGTAGTAGTCCGCGCGGTTCCCGACGCCGATCGACTCGGCGACGGTGATCTGCACGTGATCGATCTGCGAGGCGTTCCACAGCGGCTCGAACAGGGAGTTGCCGAAGCGCAGGACCAGCAGGTTCTGCACCGTCTCCTTGCCGAGGTAGTGGTCGATCCGGTAGATCTGCTCCTCGGCGAAGACCGAGCCGACCTCGTCGTTGATCGCCTGCGCCGACGCCAGGTCGGTGCCCAGCGGCTTCTCCAGCACGACGCGGGTGTGCTCGTCGACGATGCCTGCGGCCGCGCTGCCGACGCAGATCCGGCCGAACAGCTGCGGGGCGGAGGCGAGGTAGAGCACCCGGGTGCGGCCAGGCGAGGGCGGCCCGATCAGGTCCGAGAGCAGCGACCAGTCGTCGTCGGCGACGTCGAGGGTCACGTGGTGCAGCCGGTCCAGGAAGCGGCGGTGCTGCGTGTCGTCGGCGCAGGCGTCGGGGCCGGCCCAGCGCGGCGCGGTGCGCCGCAGCTCGGAGTCGACCTTGTCGCGGTAGCCGGGGTCGTCGAGCCCGGAACGGGACACGGCGACGATGCGGGTGTCGTCGGCGAGCTGGCCGTCCCGGTCGCGGAGGTAGAGCGCGGGCAGCAGCTTGCGCATCGCGAGATCGCCGGTGCCGCCGAACACGACGACGTCGGCGGGGGCCATGACGGGAAGGGGGTGCGGCACGAGCCGTCTCCTCGGTAAGCGAACGGGTGCGGGTCGAGCGGTGCCAGGGCCCGCATGACGGGCACTTCCGTACTGTACCGATTCCGTTCCGCCCGCGAAAGGCGGAAGGGGTGTGCGGTCAGGCCAGCCGCCCCGCCCCGTCCGACGGCGTTCCGGTGAACACGACCGGCTCGGTCCAGCCGCGCTGTGCGTAGGCCTCGCGCACCGACGCCGCGACCGCGGCCGCGCCGTCGGCCTCGACCAGCGCGATCACGCAGCCGCCGAAACCGCCGCCGGTCATCCGGGCGCCGGTCGCGCCACCGTCGCGGGCCGCCTCGACCGCCACGTCGACGTGCGGGACGGTGATCTCGAAGTCGTCGCGCATGGAGGTGTGCGAGGCGTCGAGCAGCGGCCCGATCGCCCGCGGGTCGGCGCCGCCGGTGAGCAGCCGCACGGTCTCCACGACCCGGTCGTTCTCGGTCACGATGTGCCGGGCCCGGCGGCGGATCCGCTCGTCGGCGATGCGGGGCAGGTCGTCCGGGCCCGCGTCGCGCAGGGCCGCGACGCCGAGCGCGGCGGCCGCGGCCTCGCAGTCGGCGCGCCGGGCGCCGTACTCGCCCGAGGCGTGTGCGTGCGGCGCACGGGTGTCGACGACCAGCAGCTCCAGGCCGTGCGCCGGCAGGTCGAAGGGGACGAGCTCGACGGTGTCGTCGCGGGTGTCGAGGAACACCAGCCGACCGGCGCGGCCGTGCATCGAGGCCATCTGGTCCATCCCGCCGGTGGGGGCGCCGACGAACTCGTTCTCCGCGCGCCGCGCGATCCGGGCCAGCGTCGTGGGATCGACGTCGACCCCGGCCAGCCCGGCGAGCGCGACGCCGACCGCGCACTCCACCGCGGCCGACGACGACAGCCCCGCCCCGACCGGCACGTCGGAGTCCAGCTCCAGTTCGACCTCGCCCACCGGGTACCCGGCCTCGCGGAACGCCCAGCAGGTCCCGGCGACGTAGGCCGCCCACCCGGGGACCTCGCCCGGCACCACCGACGCCGCGGAGAACTCCACCGCCCCGCCGGGCTCCTGCACCGACCGGACCCGGCTGCGGCCACCGGTCGCGGGCGCGGCGGCGACGACGGCCCGGTGCGGCAGCGCGAAGGGCAGCACGAACCCGTCGTTGTAGTCGGTGTGCTCGCCGATCAGGTTGACCCGCCCCGGGGCGAACCAGACCCCGGTCGGGGCCGCCCCGTGACGGGTGGTGAAGGCGTCGGAGACGATGGACATGGCAGCTCCGGTCGTACTGGTGCGTGATCGCTGGCGGACTCGGTGGCGGACTCGGTGGCCGGTCCGGGGGCGCGGGCACGGTAGCCGACCCCCGCGCCGCGGGGCCGGGGAGCCGGGGCACGATGACCTCCGTGCCCGACGTCTCCGATCGCCTCGAGTCCGTCCTGAACGACCCGGTGACCTCCACCCTGCGCGGGCGGCTGCGCGCCTTCGGGGCGACCCGCGGTGGCGCGGTGCGCTTCGACCCGGAGGTGTCGCCGTTCGGAGCACTCCCGCTCGACCGGGACGGCCACGGCAGCGCCGGTGACTGGGCCGACCTCGCGGCGCTGTGCGGGCCGGGCGGTGAGGTGGTCGTCGTGCGCGCCGCCGACGGGCCACCCCGGGTCCCGGCGGGCTGGGAGCTGCTGCGTGCGATCCCCGGGGTGCAGATGGACGGCTCCGCTGTGCCGGGCGCGCCCACCGACGACGTCGTCGAGCTGGGCCCGGCGGACCGGGCGGAGATGGCGGAGCTCACCGCGCGCACCCGGCCGGGGCCGTGGCTGGCGCGCACCGCCGAGCTGGGCCGCTACCTCGGCGTCCGCCACGACGGCCGGCTGGTCGCGATGGCGGGGGAGCGGATGCGCCTCGGCGGCGAGGGCGCCGCCGGGGCGACCGAGATCAGCGCGGTCTGCACCGACCCGCAGTACCGGGGCCGTGGCCTGGCCCGCCGCCTGGTCGACGCCGTCGCCGCCGGAGTCGTCGCCCGCGGCGAGCGCCCCGTGCTGCACACGGCCGCCGACAACCACGGCGCGATCCGGCTCTACGAGGCGATGGGGTTCACGCTGGCCCGCGCGATGCGGTTCGACCTGTTGCGCGTGCCGCACCGCTGAGCGGCTCAGGCCGACAGGGCGGCGTCGACGGAGCCGGGGGAGAGCACCTCGTCGAGCACCAGGATCGCGCAGCCCATCACGCCGGAGCGCCCGCTGAGCAGGCCCGGCTCGATGCGCAGGTTCTGGGTGGCCGCGGCCATCGAGCGTCGGTAGATCGCCTCCCGCACGCCCGCGACGAGCGGGTCGAACGCCCCGACCAGGTCCCCGCCGATCGCGACCAGCGCGGGGTTGACCAGGTTCACCGCGGCGGCGAGGACCTCGCCGAGCCGGCGCCCGGCGATGCGCACCAGCCGCACCGCGTCCGGATCGCCCTGCTTGACCAGCGCGACGACGTCGGCGATCGCGGTGACCGGCTGCCCGCACTCGGCGAGGTCGCGCACCAGGGCGCGGCCCGAGGCCAGCACCTCCAGGCAGTCGATGTTCCCGCAGCCGCAGCCGATGCCCGGCCCGTCGTGGACCGGGGTGTGCCCGATCTCGCCCGCCGCGCCCCAGGCGCCACGCTGCAGCACCCCGCCGCAGACGAGCCCGGCGCCGACCCCGGACCCGATCTTGACCATCAACAGGTCGTCGACGTCGGGATGCGCGTCGTGCTCGGCCAGGGCCATGACGTTCACGTCGTTGTCGACCAGCACCGGGGCCGGGAAGCGCGCGGTGAGCAGCGGCGGCAGCGCGATCCGCTCCCAGCCGGGCAGCGCGGGGACGCCCGCCGACCAGCCTCGCTCGCCGTCCACGGTGCCCGGGATCGACAACCCGATGCCGCGGATCGTCGCGTCGTCCACACCGGCGGTGACCAGCAGCTTCTCCAGCCGGATGACCGCCTCGGACAGCAGGTGCTCCGGACCGGCGGAGGTCGGGATGTCCACGACCTCCTCGGCGAGCACGGTGCCGGACAGGTCGCACACGGCGGCCTTGGACCGGCTGACCCCGACCGAGAGCGCCAGCACGGTGCCGCCCGCGGCGTTGAACTCCAGGCGCGCGGCGGGGCGCCCGCCGGTCGCGGCGGCGCCGACCACCTCGGTGACCAGGCCGTCGGCGAGCAGCCGGTCGACGCGTGCGGCGACCGCGGTCCGGGACAGACCGGTCTCGCGACCGATCTCGGTCCGGGTCCCGGCCACGCCGTCCCGGACCAGCCGGAAGATCTCGCCCGCCGTGGCGGGCGCGCTGGTCGGGGTGCGTCCTCGCATTCGTCCAGTGAACCACAGGGCTTCCACCTGGTGAAACGCTGATGGCGTCGCACTAACGTCTTGTGAGTACATAAGTCAGTCGATAGAGTGCTTATCGAACGGTTCGCCAGGCCCCCCACCCTCTGGAGATCGACGTACCGTGACCGCTTCCGTCCCGCTGCACCCCGTCGTCGACGCCGTCACCCGGCGGGTCGTCGCCCGCTCGGCCACCACCCGATCCGCCTACCTCGAGCGCATCCGTGCGGCCGCCGCCGCGGGGCCCGCAACCGGTCCCGGCCGCGCCGACCTCGGATGCGCCAACCTCGCCCACGCCGTCGCCGCGTGCGGCCCGGACAAGCTGACGCTCACCGCGTCGCCCGCCCGCAACATCGGCATCGTCACCGCCTACAACGACATGCTCTCGGCGCACCAGCCGTTCGAGACCTACCCGGCGCGGATCAAGGCCGCGGCCCGCGCCGCGGGCGGGGTCGCCCAGGTCGCCGGCGGGGTCCCCGCCATGTGCGACGGGATCACCCAGGGCCGCGCCGGCATGGAGCTGTCGCTGTTCTCCCGCGACGTCATCGCGATGTCCACCGCGATCGCGCTGAGCCACGACATGTTCGACGCCGCCGTCCTGCTCGGGGTCTGCGACAAGATCGTCCCCGGGCTGGTGATGGGTGCGCTGTCCTTCGGTCACCTGCCGGTGCTGCTCGCCCCGGCCGGCCCGATGACCTCCGGCATGCCGAACAAGGACAAGGCACGCGTCCGGCAGGCGTTCGCCGCGGGCGAGGCCGACCGCGCCGAGCTGCTCCGGGCCGAGTCGGCCAGCTACCACGGCCCCGGGACCTGCACCTTCTTCGGCACCGCGAACTCCAACCAGCTGCTGATGGAGGTCATGGGCCTGCACCTGCCGGGGTCGTCGTTCGTCAACCCCGGCACCGCGCTGCGCGACGCCCTGACCGACGAGGTCGCCCGCCGCGCACTCGACGCCGCGGGGGACCCGGACCGGGCGATGGGCGCCGTCGTCGACGAGAAGGCCGTGGTCAACGGGATCGTCGCGCTGCTGGCCACCGGCGGCTCCACCAACCACACGATGCACCTCGTCGCGATGGCCGCCGCCGCGGGCGTGCAGATCACCTGGGACGACTTCTCGGACCTGTCCGCGGTCGTGCCGCTGCTGGCCCGGATCTACCCCAACGGCTCCGCGGACGTGAACCACTTCCACGCCGCGGGCGGCACGGCGCTGCTGGTCCGCGAGCTGCTCGACCACGGCCTCGCCCACGACGACGTCCGCACCGTCGACGGCCCCGGCCTGCGCCGGTACACCCGCGAGCCCTTCCTCGACACCGGCAGCGGCAGCGGCATCGGCAGCGACACCGGCGTCCTCGTCTGGCGCGAGGGACCCACGGAGAGCCTGGACAAGTCGGTGCTCCGCTCGGTCGCCGACCCCTTCTCCCCGGACGGCGGGCTGCGCGTGCTGCACGGCAACCTCGGTCGGTCGGTGGTCAAGACCTCCGCCGTCGAGCCCGACCACCGCGTGGTCGAGGCCCCGGCGGTGGTCTTCGACGACCAGGACGACCTGCTGGCCGCGTTCGCCGCGGGCGAGCTCGACGGGCGCGACCTGGTCGCCGTCGTGCGCTACCAGGGCCCGCGCGCCAACGGCATGCCCGAGCTGCACAAGCTGACCCCCGCGCTGGGGCTGCTGCAGGACCGCGGCCACCAGGTCGCGATCGTCACCGACGGCCGCATGTCCGGCGCCTCGGGCAAGGTCCCGGCCGCGCTGCACGTCACCCCGGAGGCGGCACAGGGCGGACCGCTGCGCAGCGTCCGCGACGGCGACCTGGTACGTCTGGACACCCTGAACGGCACGCTGTCCCTGCTGGTCGACGCCGACGAGTTCGACGCCCGCGAGCCCGCCCGACCCACCCGCCCGTCCGGTCCGACGACCGGCACCGGGCGCGAGCTGTTCGGCGCGTTCCGGGCGGCCGTCGGACCCGCCGACGCCGGCGCGACCGTCGCCCTGCCCTACTGAGAGGACCCCGCCCGTGAGTGAGAAGCTGCTGGAGCTGGCCCCCGTCGTCCCCGTCGTCGTGCTGCACGACGCCGCGACGGCCGTCCCGCTCGCCCGCGCCCTGGTCGACGGCGGGCTCCCGGTCATCGAGGTGACCCTGCGGACCCCGGCCGCGATCGAGGGCGTCCGACGGATCGCGGCCGAGGTGCCCGACGCCGTCGTCGGCACCGGGACCGTCCGCACTCCCGACGACGTGCGCGCCTCGGTCGAGGCGGGCGCCCGCTTCCTGGTCAGCCCCGGCGCGACGCCGCGGCTGCTCGACGCGATGGAGGACTCCGGGCTGGACTTCCTCCCCGGCACCGCGACCATCTCGGAGATGATGGCCGTCGCCGAGCGCGGACACACCGCGTGCAAGTTCTTCCCGGCCGAGGCGGCGGGCGGGCGCCCGTTCCTGAAGGCCGTCGCCGGGCCGCTGCCGGACCTGCGGTTCTGTCCGACCGGCGGGATCACCGTCGACTCCGCGCCGGACTACCTCGCGTTGCCCACCGTCTCCTGCGTCGGGGGGTCCTGGCTGACCCCGGCCGACGCCGTCGCGGCGGGGGACTTCGACCGGATCCGCGGGCTCGCCGCGGCCGCCGCGGCGCTCGGCTGACGGTTCGGCGAACGCAGCACTGCCCGGGCCGCCAGCACGGCCAGCAGCACGTAGCCGAGGACCAGGGTCGCTCCGGCGATGTCGCTCACCGCGCCATGGTGGCGCCGCCGCGGCACGGGCGGGTGGGATCCGGACGCGATCCTGACGCCCGGGGACGGCACGAGGGGGCCGCTCCGGGGCGTCGGCCGCCGGTGGTGTGCGCCTCGAACGGGCTGACGCCGACGCCGGCGGCCGTTAGGATCCCGTACCGGTGTGCCGGGAAGTCTGGTCGGCGAGCGCTGCCCGCTGCCCGCCCGACCTCCCCGGAGCCCCGTGAACACCGGTCCCGTGCCCACCACCCCCACCCGCCGAAGCCTGTTCCCCCGCGGGTCCTGGCCGCGCGCACGCCGGGTCGCCGACGTGCTGCGCACCGAGACCGTCGGCGGTGTCCTGCTCGTGAGCGCGGCCGCCGCCGCGCTGCTGTTCGCCAACTCGCCCTGGCGCGACGCCTACACCGCGCTGGCCGGGTTCACCGTCGGCCCCGCCGCGCTGCACCTGGACCTGTCGCTCGCGACCTGGGCCGCCGACGGGCTGCTGGCGGTCTTCTTCTTCGTCGTCGGGCTGGAGCTCAAGCGCGAGTTCCTGGCCGGGGACCTGCGTGACCCGCGCACGGCGCTGCTCCCGGTCGCCGCGGCCGTCGGCGGCATGGCGGTGCCCGCCCTGATCTACGTCGCGATCAACCTCGCGAACCCCGACGCCCTGGTGGGCTGGGCCATTCCGACCGCCACCGACATCGCCTTCGCCCTCGCGGTGCTCGCCGTGATCGGGACCCACCTGCCGACCGCGTTGCGGACCTTCCTGCTGACCCTCGCCGTCGTCGACGACCTGCTGGCCATCACCGTGATCGCCGTGTTCTACACCGACCGGCTGTCGGTGGCCGCGCTGCTCGGCGCGCTCGTCCCGCTCGCGCTGTTCACCCTCGCCGTGCAGCGCGGGGTCCGGTCCTGGTGGGTGCTGCTACCGCTCGCCGCCCTGACCTGGGTGCTCGTCCACGCCTCGGGGGTGCACGCCACCGTCGCCGGGGTGCTGCTCGGCTTCGCGGTGCCGGTCCTCGGTCGGCGTCGGGTGCACGGGGTGTCGCTGTCGGAGCACTTCGAGCACCGGTGGCGTCCGTTGTCGGCCGGGTTCGCGGTGCCGGTGTTCGCCTTCTTCGCCGCCGGGGTCACCGTCGTCGGCGGGGGCGATGGCGGGGGCATCGGTGCCGCCCTGGCCGACACCGTCACCCTCGGGATCGTCGCGGGGCTGGTGGCCGGCAAGACCGTGGGCGTGCTCGGCGCGACGTGGCTGGTGCAGCGGTGCACCCGGGCCGAGCCGTCCGACGACCTGTCCTGGTGGGACCTGCTCGGCCTCGCGCAGCTGGCCGGGATCGGGTTCACCGTGTCGCTGCTCGTGGGTGAGCTGGCCTTCGGTACCGGCACCCCGCAGGACGACCACGTGAAGATCGGTGTGCTCGGCGGCTCGCTGCTCGCGGCACTGCTCGCGACCGTGGTGCTGCGCGCCCGCAACGCCCACTACCGGCGGATCCAGGAGATCGAGACCCGCGACGACGACCGGGATGGCGTCCCGGACGTGTTCCAGCAGGAGGACCGGACCAGCCCGGACGGCTGAGGGCCGGTCAGCGGTGGTCGGCGCGGGCCGCCGCGTGCTGCACCGCGGCCGGGGACAGGCCGCGACGCCCGCGGTCCCAGTCCCCGGTGTCCGGACGCGCGCACGGCAGGGCGTGCACGAAGCTGCGCACGGGTCCGCCGTCGGGCGCCGTCCCGCCGTGGGTGCGCATCCGCAGCGGCTCGATCGTGGGGTCGATCGGGTTGAGGCAGCGCTCGCAGAGCGCGTCCCGGATCACGCCGCCCACCGACCGGCCGGGACCACGGTGCCCGCGGGGACGCACGCCTCGACGTGCACGACCGCCTCGCGCCAGGTCACCTCGCCCGCCGCATCGGCCGACTCGGTGTGGGACAACCGGTAGACGCGCTCGGTCGCGGCGTCGACGGGGGCGAAGCAGCGTTCGCAGAGCTGGATCATCGGGCTCGACCTCGCGGCTCTCTCTCGGGATCGGACGGCCAGGATCCCCCCACCGGCCACCATCCGGACACCGGAACGTGACCGGCGCCGCTGTGTGGTGCGCCCCACCTGACCTGCGGCGCCGTCATCGGTGACCGGGCGGGCGGTGTCGCGGCGGGGATCGGCGAGGGCCCCGTCCTAGACTCGGCGGTTCCCCCGTACCCGACCGCTCCGGGAGTTCCTCCGTGCGCTTCGTGCACGCCGCCGACCTGCACCTCGACAGCCCGCTGCGCGGCCTGTCGCGGCTCGGCGACTCCGAGCTCGCCGCGACGCTGCGCGCGGCGACCCGGCGGGCCTGCGAGAACCTGGTCGACGCGGTCGTCGACTCCCGGGCCGAGGCGCTGGTGCTGGCCGGCGACGTCTACGACGGCGACTGGAAGGACTACGCGACAGGCGCGTTCTTCGTCCGGCAGCTGTCGAGGCTGCACGACGAGGGCATCCCGGTGTTCCTCATCAGCGGCAACCACGACGCCGAATCCGAGATCACCCGGTCGCTGCGGCTCCCGCCGACCACCCGCCGGCTCTCGGTGGACGCCCCCGAGACCGTCGTCGACGACGACCTCGGCCTCGCCGTGCACGGCCAGGGCTTCGCCCGCCGCGCGGTGCTGGAGAACCTCGTGCCCGCCTACCCCGACCGGATCCCCGGCCTGGTCAACGTCGGCATGCTGCACACCTCGGTGCAGGGCGACGACCGGCACGACACCTACGCCCCCTGCCGCCCCGAGGACCTGTCCGGCTGCGGCTACGAGTACTTCGCCCTCGGCCACGTGCACGAGCAGCGCGCGGTCTGCGAGGGCCCGCACCCGGCCTGGTTCTCCGGGAACCTGCAGGGCCGCCACCCGCAGGAGCGCGGTGCGAAGGGCGCCCTGCTCGTCGACGCGGCCCCCGGCGCAGCGGCGACGGTCACCCCGCTCGTCCTCGACGTCGCCCGCTGGGAGCTCGTCGAGGTCGACATCACCGGCCTGGGCGGCGCCGACGACGTCTACGACGCCGTCGAGGCCGCGCTGCGCGAGCGCTGCGTGGTGGCCGCGCCGCGGACCGTCGTCGCCCAGGTGACGCTGTACGGCGCGGGGCCGGCCGCCGCGGACCTCACCTCCGCGGACGGGGTCCGCACCGAGCTGGAGCTGCTCGCCGAGCGCTGCGGAGCGGTCCTGGAGAAGGTCCGCAACCGCACCCGGCCACCCGCCGGGGCGCTCGCCGTCGATCCGGAGCTGACGGCGGCGGTGTCCGCCGCCGCGGCCGGCCTGGCCGCCGAGCCGGACCGCATCCGCGAGCTCGCCGCCCCGCTGGAACGCGAGGTCGGCCGCCGGCTGCGCGAGGCGGGCCTGCTGGACCTGCGCGACGACGAGCGCCTCGCCGCGCTCGCCCGCCAGGCCGAGCAGCAGCTGCTGGCCCGGATGGCCGGGTCGTGAGTCCGACCGCCCGGCTGCGCACCCTGGTCCTGGAGCGCTACGGCGCCTACGAGGACCGCGAGCTGACCCTCGGCGAGGGTCTGACGATCGTGTCCGGACCCAACGAGGCGGGCAAGACCACCCTGCTCGACGCCCTGTCCGACCTGCTGTGGGGGATGCCCCGCCCGGTGCGTCACGCCTACGCCGTCGGCCCGTCGCGGCTGGCCGTCTCGGCCCGGGTCGCCGGCGCCGACGGGGAGACCGTGCTGCGCCGCACCACCCGCGGCCTGCACGACGACACCGGCGCCGTCGCCGATCCGCCCTGGGGCGAGTCCGGTGCCGACGCCCGGCGCCGCTGGCGGGAGGGCTTCGGGCTCGGCCACGAGGACCTGCGCGAGGGCGGGCGGGCACTGTGCGCGGGTGAGGGGGACCTCGCCGAGCTGGTGTTCACCGCGCGCAGCGGCCGCGACGCCCGGGCCCTGATCGCCGCACTGGACAGCGAGGCCGACGCCCTGTTCAAGGAGCACCGGGGCAACCGGTCGGTCGAGGTGCGGGCGGCGTTCGCCCGGTTCACCGCGACCGAGAAGGCCGTGGAGGAGCGGGTGTCGCGGGCCGGTGAGGTTACGGCGCTGGCCGAGGAGATCGCCCGGCTGGAGCGCCGCGCGGCGGAGCTGAACCGCACCCGTCGCGGGGCGGCGGTGGCGGCGGAGAAGGCCCGGCAGGCCGTCCGCGGTCAGGAGCCGGCCCGGGAGCTGGCCGCGCTGCGCGCCGAGCGCGCCGCGCTGTGCGCGACCGGCGCCGCCCTGGACGCGGCCTCCCTGGAGGAGTACGCCCGCGCCACCGCCGCGCTGGCCGACGCCGAGACCGCCCGCGACGAGCACCGCGCCACCGCCGACGCGCTGCGGGCCCGGCGCGCCGAGCTCGATCTCGACGAGGACCTGCTCGCCGACGCCACCCGGGTCCGCGAGCTGGAGTCCGCCGCCCAGGCCCGGCGCGCCGACGCCGAGCGGGCGGCCCGGCTGCGCGCCGAGGCCGCCGAGGCCCACCGTCGCGCCGAGACCGCGCTGGCCGGACTGGTCGCCGAGGACGGGCGCAGCCCCGCCGACCGGCTCGCCGCCGTGCACCTGCCGGCCGACCGCGCCCGTGATCTCGACGAGCACGCCCGCCGCCTCTCCGAGGCGATCGCCGAGCAGACCAGGGCGGAGCGGCTGCACGCCGACGCGCTCGCCGAGGTCCGCGAGGTGGCCGACGTCCCGGGCGGTCTCGACGCCGACCGGGTCGGCCGGGTCGCCGAGGTCCGGCGCGCGATCGAGGCCGAGGGCTCGGCCGCCGCGCTGTGCCGGGCCGCCGTCGCCGACCGCGACGCCGCCCGCAGCCGGCGTGCGGAAGCGCTCGTCGCGGCCGGGTACCACGGCACCCCCGACGGCCCCACGGTGCACGGCACGACGGTGGTCGGTCCCGGCGTGCTGGCCCCGCCACGCCGCGAGGTCCGGGAGCTGCGGGCCGCACTGCGCGCCGCGGAGTCCGACCAGCGGGGAGCCGAGCGGGCCGCCGCGGACGCCGCGGACCGCGCGCACCGCGCCCGGGCCGCCCGCGACGGGGTGGCCGCCGACGGCCGCCCGGTCGGCGCGGACGCACTCGCCGCCGCCCGGGCCGCCCGCGACACCGCGCTGGAACAGCTGCTCGCCGCCGGGCCGGACGGCGCCGCCGCGGCCGCGGGCAGGCTGTCGGCGGCCCTCGCCGGGGCCGACCGGGTCGCCGACGACATGATCGCCTCCGCGGACCGGGTCGCCGAGCTGGCGCACCGCGACGCCGAGCTCGACACCGCCGACGCCGAGGCCGCCCGCACCGCGGCCGCCGCCACCGCGGCCGCTGAGCGCACCGCCGCCGCGGCCGCGGCCTGGGCGACGCTGTGGCGGGCGCACGGCGTCGCCGTCCCGGACCCGGACGACGCCGACGCCGTCGTCGCCGCGCTGACCGAGGCCGCCCGCGCCGAGGACGACGCCGCCCGCGCCGACGAGCGCCTCGCCCGGCTGCGCGACCAGGCCGAGGTGCAGGAGCGGGCGCTGGGTTCCGCGCTCGCCGCGGCCGGGCGCCCGCGCGACGGCGCCCCGCTGGACGTGCTGCTCGTCGCCGCCGCGGACCTCGCCACCGAGGCCGAGCACGCCCGCGACCGGCGGGTGCTGCTGGCCCGGCTGCGCAGCGAGGCCGAACGCGCCGGGGGAGCGGCCGACGCCGCCCGGCACGAGCGCGAGCTGGCCACCCAGCGCTGGCGGTTCGCGCTGCGCGGCGCCGGACTGCCCACCGACCTGGAGCCCGCGGGCTGGGACACCCGCCGCGACACCGTCGCCGACGCCCGGACCGCGGGGGCACTCGCCCGCCAGGACGACGAGGAGGCCCGCCGTCTGGAACGTGCCGTCGCCGCACACGGACGGGCGGTCGTCGCGCTGGTGGAGCGGCACCTGGAGCCCGCGCCGACCGGTACCGCCGCCGTGGACCGGCTCGGTGAGCTCGCCGACCGGGTCCGCGAGGTCACCAAGGCCGCGGTCTCGGCGGGCCACCTCGACGACGGCATCGCCGCCGCCGAGGACGACGCCACCCGCGCCGCCCGCAGCGCGGCCGCGGCCACCGCGGTGCTGGACCGGCTCGCCGTCGAGCTGGCGCTGACCGAGGCCCCGGAGCCGGGCGGGCTGGAGGCCGCGGCGCAGCGCGGCGCGCACGTCGCCGTGCTCGACACCCGCATCGCCGAGCAGGAGCGGCTGCTGGCCGCCGCGGCCCCCGACCTCGACGCGGACGAGCTGGTCGCCGCCGCCCCGGACACCGAGCCCGGTGCGCTGACCGAGGCGCTCGACCGGGCGCAGGCCCACGAGCGCGAGCTCGGTGCCGAGCAGGACGAGGTCCGTGAGCAGCTGGGCGGGCTGCGGGCCCGGCGCCGCGAGCTGGAGGAGGCCGAGGGCGCCGCCGACCTGCACGCCCGCGCCCAGTCCGAGCTGGCGGGCGTCGCCGACGCCGCGGAGCGCTACCTGGTGCTGCACCTGCAGCGCGAGATCCTGCGCCGCGAGCTGGAGGCCTACGAACGCAGCCACGCCTCCCCGCTGCTGGTCCGTGCCGGGGTGGTGCTCGAACGCCTCACCGGCGGCCGGTTCGTCGCCCTGCGGCCCCCGGCCGAGACGGGCGGCACCGGACGCAGCCTGGTCGCGGTGCGGGCCGATGGCGAGGAGCTCGCGCCGACCCGGCTCTCGGAGGGCACCGCCGACCAGGTGCACCTCGCGCTGCGCCTGGCCGGGATCGAGCAGCTGCAGGCCGACCGGGTCGCCGCCGGGCTGCCGACGGTGCCGGTCGTGTTCGACGACGTCCTCATGACCTTCGACGACGAGCGCGGCGCCGCCGCCGTCGCCGTGCTGGGGGAGCTGGCCGCCACCGCGCAGGTGCTGCTGTTCACCCACCACGAGCACGTCGTCGGCCTCGCCCGGGACGCGAGCGTCGCGTTCACCGTGGCCGAGCTGGGGCCGCCCGCCCCGGTCGAGGTCGTCGGCGACCCCGACACCGCCCGCGCCACCCCGCTGGCCGGCTGAACGGAGCGATCACGGAGACTCACCGACGTGGACGCGTGCGGTGAACGGTTCGTGATCGTGAGCGGCGACTCCCGGGCCGAGGTCGACGAGGTCGGGGCGGCGCTGGCCGGGTTCTCCCAGGGCGGCCGGGTCCGGATCGAGCCGCACCCGCCCACGGCACGCCCGCCGAAGGGCTCCGGGGCGGTGCTCGCGCCCTGGCCGAACCGGGTCCGCGGCGGTGTCTGGACCCACCGCGGGACCCGCCACCGGCTCGCGCTGACCGAGCCCGACGTCGGCAACGCCATCCACGGCCTCCTGCGGCACGTGCCGTGGACACCGGTGGAGCGGGCGGGCGACCGGATCACGCTCACCGCCGTCGCGCCGGTGCAGCCCGGCTGGCCGCAGCCGGTACGGCTCACGGTGACCTACGCCGTGGGCCGCGACGGGCTCACCGTCACCACCGAGGTGGAGAACCTCGGGGACGCACCCGTCCCGTTCGGCCTGGGGTTCCACCCGTACCTGCGGGTCGGTGACGTCCCGACCGACGAGCTGGAGCTCACCCTGTCCGCGCGGACCGAGCTGCCGCTGCGCGAGCAGCTGCCCGACGGCCCACCGGCGCCGCTGCCCGCCCCGATCTCCCGCACGAAGCTCGCCGGCCTCGTCCTGGACGGCGCGTTCGGCGGCTGCACGCCCGGCGACGGCCCGGACGGCGGCGCCGACGGCCGGGTCCGGCACCGCGTCGGGGCCCGCGACGGCGGCGGCACCGAGCTGTGGGCCGACGCCGCGTTCGGCTGGGTGCAGGTCTTCACCCCGTCGGACTTCCCGCGCCAGGGCCCGGACGGGGTCGTCACGCCGTCGCGGGCGATCGCGGTCGAGCCGATGACCTGCCCGCCGGACGCGCTGAACTCGGGCACCGACCTGATCGAGCTGGTCCCGGGCGAGACGCAGGTGCTGCGCTGGGGCGTCCACGCCACCGGATGACCGCGGCACGTGACTCGTGTCACGGCGCAACGGGGAATGCGGGCGAAGTCGTTGAACGCTCCACGTTTCGTGACTGCTGAGACCGCTTCCCCGGTGCTCCTGCCCCGTCTCGACGAGGCCGGCCGCGCCGCGCTGTTCACCGAGGCCCGCACCGCCAACACCTTCACCGACGAGCCCGTCACCGACGAGACGCTCCGCGCGGTGTGGGACCTGGCGCAGTGGCCGCCGACCGCGGCCAACACCCAGCCGCTGCGCGTGACGTTCGTCCGCAGCGACGAGGGCAAGGCCCGTCTGGTGCCGCTGCTCGCCGAGGGCAACCGGGCCAAGTCCCAGGCCGCCCCGGTCGTCGCGATCCTGGCCGCCGACCTGGACTTCCACGAGCACTCGGACACCACGTTCCCGGTCAAGCCCGGCTTCCGCGAGGGACTGGAGTCCCAGGGACGCGAGGGCCGCGAGCCGATGGCCCGGTTCAACGCGTCGCTGCAGATCGGCTACCTCCTGCTGGCGGCCCGTGCACACGGCCTCGCCACCGGCCCGATGGCCGGCTTCGACGCCGACGCCGTCACCGAGGAGTTCTTTCCCGGCGGCCGGCACCGCGCGCTGCTCGTGGTCAACCTGGGCCACCCCGGCCCGGACGCCTGGCACCCGCGGCTGCCGCGCCTCGAGGCCGATCAGGTCCTCGACTTCGCCTGAGCGGGCGCGCCCGGACGGCCGTCACCGCGCGGCCGTCATCGACGGTGTGTGCTGCAGCAGGGTGCGGGTGTAGTCGTGCTGCGGGTCGGTGAGGACCTCGTCCACCGTGCCCTGCTCGACGATCCGGCCCTGCTGCAGCACCGCGATCCGGTCCGCGACCTCCCGGGCGAGGGCGATGTTGTGCGTCACGAACAGCATCGCAGTGCCCAGCTCGCGGCGGACCGTCGCCAGCAGCTCGACGATCGAGGCCTGCACCGACACGTCCAGCGCCGAGGTGACCTCGTCGCACACCAGCACGTCCGGGGCGGTGACCAGGGCGCGGGCGATCGCCGCGCGCTGACGCTCACCGCCGGACAGCCCGCCCGGATAGCGGTGGGCGAAGGATTCGTCGAGCCGCACCTGGCGCAGCATGTCCAGCACCCGGGCCCGGCGGGCGTCGGCGTCGAGGTCGGTGAGGTGCCGCAGCGGCACCTCCAGTGAGCTCGCGACGGTGCGCCGCGGGTTCAGCGACGCGAACGGGCTCTGGAACACGTACTGCACGCTGCGCAGCTGGGCGTAGCTGCGCGGGGTGGCGAGCGCCTCGCCGTGCAGGCTCAGCTCGCCCGCGTCGAGCGGCAGCAGCCCGGACAGGCCACGGGCCAGCGTGGTCTTCCCCGACCCGGACTCGCCCAGCAGCATCAGGCACTCCCCGGCGGCCAGCTCCAGGTCGACGCCGTCGAGCACGGGGCGGTCGTCGTAGCGCTTCCCGGCACCGCGCACCCGCAGCACCGGCTCCCCGGCCGGTGCCGGCCCCCGCCCGGTCTCCCGGTGCAGGTCCGGCACCGCCGCGATCAGCGCCCGGGTGTAGGGGTGCTCCGGCGCGGTGAGCACCGCGCGCACGGTTCCGGTCTCGACGACCTCGCCGGCCTGCATGACCGCGACCCGGTCGGCCAGCCCGGCGACGACGGCGAGGTCGTGGGTGATGTAGAGCGCGGCGGTCCCGGAACGGGTCACCAGCTCGCGCACGGTGTCGAGCACCAGGTCCTGGGTGGTGACGTCCAGCCCGGTCGTCGGCTCGTCGAGCACCACCACGTCGGGCCGGTGCACGAACGCCGCCGCGATCCCGACCCGCTGCTGCTGTCCGCCGGAGAGCTGGTGCGGGTAGCGGTCGGCGAAGGCGTCGTCGCCGGGCAGCCCGACGTCGGTCAGCACCTCCCGTACCCGGGCGGCCACGTCACCCTCCCAGCCGTGTGCGGTGAGGACCTCCGCGACCTGCGGTCCGATGCGCAGCACCGGGTTCAGCGACAGCGCCGGGTCCTGCGGCACGTAGGAGACCAGCCGACCCCGGATCCCGCGCAGCGTCGCCGCGGGCAGCGTGAGCAGGTCGTCGTGGGACTCGGTGTGCCCGGCGAAGCGCATCGTCCCGCCGGTGTGGGTCAGCCCGGCGCGGAAGTGGCCGAGCGCGGCCAGCGCCGCGGTGGTCTTGCCCGACCCGGACTCGCCGACCAGGGCCAGGATCTCGCCCGGTGCGACGGCCCAGTCCACGCCGTGCAGCACCTCGCGGCCGTGGGTCGTCGCGACCCGCAGCCCCGTGCACTCGATCGTCGGTGTCCGGCTCATGCCCCGCCCCCCGTCGTGTCCGCGGACTCCTTCGCCAGCGCATCGGTGATCATGTTCGTGCCGACGGTGAGGACCGCGATCGCGAGCACCGGCAGCAGCACCCCCCACGGCGTGACGATCAGCGCGATCCGGTTCTCGTTGATCTGCAGCCCCCAGTCCGACGCCGGCGGCTGCACCCCGAGTCCCAGGAACGACAGCGACGCGACGTAGCCGATCGAGTAGGTCAGCCGCAGGCCGAGCTCGACCATCAGCGGGCCGGTGATGTTGGGCAGGACCTCGGTGGCGAGGATCCGCCGCCGGGGCATCCCGTACATCCGGGCGGCCTGCACGTAGTCCTGCCCGGCGACCGACAGCGTCGCCTGTCGGGCGACGCGCGCGACCCGCGGGATGTGGGTGATGCCGATGACCAGCACCAGCAGCCAGCCCGACGAGCCGAGCACGGCGACCGCGAGCAGCGCCAGCACCAGCTGCGGGAACGACAGCAGCACGTCACCGCCCCGCATGATCAGCGTGTCCAGCCGGCTGCCGGTGGTGCCGGAGTAGCCGGCGAGCATGCCCAGCGCCGTCCCGCCGACGATGCCGATCGCGGTCGCGGCCAGCGCGTAGAGCAGCACCGGTCCGCCGCCGGCGAGGAACCGGGTGAACACGTCGCGGCCCAGGTCGTCGGTGCCGGCGATGCCCTCGGCGCGGAACGGCCGCCCGGCGAAGTCGTCGACGCCGTAGCCGGTCAGCAGCGGCCCGATGAGCGGGCCGAGCAGCGCGACCGCGACGACCAGGACGGTGAGGACGGCACCGATCCGCGCCTGCCGGCGGCGGAAGGTGCGGCGCAGCAGGCCGGCGGGGGCGGACGGCGCGGACGGCGCGGACGGCGCGGACGGGGCGGTCATGCGGAACCTCCGGTCGAGGAGTGCCGGATCCGCGGGTCGGCCAGAATCCCGGCGACGTCCGCGGCGAGGTTCACCACGACGTAGAACGCCGCGATGACGAGCGTGATCGCCTGCACGACCTGCACGTCCCGGTTGGCGACGGCGTCGATCAGCGCCTGCCCGATCCCGGGGTAGCGGAACAGGAACTCGACGACGACCACGCCCCCGGCCAGCCAGGCCAGCTGCAGGGCGATCACCTGGGCGACCGGGCCGATCGTGTGCGGCACGGCGTGCCGGAACAGCACGGTGCGCTCGGGCAGCCCCTTGAGCCGGGCCATCTCGACGTAGCCGGCGTCGAGGGTCTCCGACAGCGTCGCGCGGGTCATCCGCACCACGTAGGGGATCACCACCAGCGCCAGCGTCACGACCGGCAGCACCAGCTGCTCGGGTCGCGCCCACACCGGCTCGCCCGGCCGGGCGATCGTCACCGACGGCAGGATCCGCAGCACCGAGGTCGCGAACAGCACGACCAGCAGCACGCCGATGACGAACTCCGGCAGTGCGGCCAGCACCAGCGAGGCCCCGGACACCGCGGAGTCGGTCCGGGTGCCGCGCCGGACCGCGGCCCGCGCGCCCAGTGCGAGCGCGACCGGGGTGGAGACGAGCGCGGTCAGCACCAGCAGCAGGGCCGAGGCGCCGATCCGGTCGCCGAGCAGCTCCGACACGGGGCCGCCGGTGGCGGCGGAGAAGCCGAGGTCGCCGGTCAGGACACCGCCCAGCCAGGTGAGGTAGCGCTCGGGCGCGGGCCGGTCCAGGCCCAGCTGCGCGGTCAGCGCCGCCACCCGTTCCGGGGTGGCCTGCTGGCCGAGGATGGCCCGGGCGGGGTCGCCGGGCAGCAGCAGCGTCGCGGCGAAGATCAGCACCGACACGACGAGCAGGATCAGCACCGACAGCGCGAGGCGCCGCAGGATCATGCGGACGAGCGGGCTCATGCGTCCACCCACGCCTTCCGGAACTCGTAGCCGGACAGGGACAGCCCGGTGCGGTTCGGGACGAGCCCGCCGACGTAGGCCTGGTGGGCGTCCACCCGGTTCGGGAAGCCCCAGATCAGGTAGCCGCCGCGGTCGAACTCGATCCGCTGCGCCGCGCGCACCAGCTGGGCGCGCCGCCCGGTGTCGAGCTCGGACCGGGCCCGGCGGACCAGGCCCTGGTACTGCGCGTCGGTCCAGTGCGTCTCGTTGAACGGTGCGTCGGGCATTGAGGACTGCGAGGCCTGCGGCAGGTAGTTGCGGGTGTTCCAGAAGCTCTGCGCGAACTCCCACTGCAGGTACTGGTCGGAGAAGAACGTGGAGGTGTCGACCCGGCGCAGCCCGACGTCGATCCCGGCGCCGCGGGCCTGGGTGGCGAACACCTGCGCGGCCTCGACGGTGCCGGCCTGGATCGGGGAGGTCACCAGCTCCACCGCGAGGTTCGGCTTCCCGGCCGCGGCGAGCAGCTCGCGGGCCCGGGCTAGGTCCTGCTCGCGGGACGGGTCGAGGTAGTCCGGGTCGAAGCGGGCGTAGAGGTCGACGCCGGCGGCGCCCTGCCCGGACAGCACCTGGTTGACCAGCTCGCCGCGGCCGGTGACCAGACGCAGTGCCTGGCGGACCCGGACGTCGTCGAACGGGGCGACGTCGACGCGCATGGTGAACGGCAGCCACGACCCGGTCTCCGAGGTCAGCAGCCGCACCGAGTCGTAGGAGCCGACCACCTCGGTCAGCGACAGCGGGACCTGGTCGATCGCGTCGACCTGCCCGGAGAGCAGGGCGTTGATCCGGGCGTCGTCCTCGGAGAAGTTGATCAGCTCGAGGCGGTCGACGTACGGCTGGTCCGGGCGCCAGTAGCCGTCGTGGCGGACGAAGGCGCTCTGCTGGCCGGGGGTGAACGAGGCGAACCGGAACGCCCCGGTGCCGACCGGCCGCTCCAGCGAGAAGTCGGCCGGGACGATCCCGCACGAGTACTCGGCCAGGTACTGGTCGAAGATCGGGGACGGCTCGGACAGCACGAACCGCACCGACCGGTCGGAGGCGACGACGACGTCGTCGAGGATCCCGAACTGCGACGCCCCGGACTTCGGGTCGGCCGGGTCGGTGATCCGCGCGAAGGTGGCGACGACGTCGTCCGGGGTGACCGGACGGCCGTCGTGGAAGGTGATGCCGGCGCGGATCACCGCGGTCCAGGCCCGTGCCCCGGGCTCCGCCGTCACCGACTCGGCGACCGCGGGCTGCAGGGTGTAGGCGTCGTCCCAGTGCAGCAGCGGCTCGTAGAGGCTGAGCGTGCGGGCGATGTCGGGGTTCGTGGCGGGGCTGTGCGGGTCCAGGGTGTCCGACGATCCGCCGCCGGTCACCCCCACCCGCAGGACGCCGCCGCGGCGCGGGGGACCGGCGTCGCGGGCCGCGGCGGGGCCGCCGCACCCGGCGAGCACGGCCGCCGCGGCGAGTCCCGCCGCGCCGCCCAGCAGTCGTCGCCGGGACAGCGACGTCAGGGTCGGGCTGGTCATCGAGCTGTCTCCTCGGGGAGGGCCCCGCAGGTGCGGGGCCGCGGTCGCGGGTCAGGTCGGGGGCCGGGTCACCTCCTGCACCGCACGTCCGGCGTGCTCGGGTACGGGGTCGCCGGTGACCAGCGCGTCGAGGTCGGCGGCGACGCCGTCCGGGAACGGCGCGGTGCCGCCCGGGCCGACGTGCAGACACATCAGCTCCTCGGTGGCACAGAGCCGGCCCGCGGTGCGCAGCTCGTGCCACAGCCGCAGCCGTTTCGCGTCGCGGCCGAGCACCCGGGTCGTGACCTCCAGCTCCGCGTCCGCACCGATCTCGCGCAGGTACCGCACGTGCGCCTCGACGGTGTAGAGCGAGCAGCCGGTCGTGTCCCGGTAGCCGGCGTCCATCCCGGTGTGCTCCATCAGCGCTGTCGTGGCGTCGCCGAACACCAGCACGTAGTAGGGCTCGGACAGGTGGCCGTTGTAGTCGATCCACTCGGGGCGGACGACGTCACGGTGCGCCGGCAGCGCGCTCACCGGGCGGTCTCCCCAGTGGTCTGCACCGTGGTCTGCCGGGCCGCGGCCACGGCCCGGCGGACCGCGATCACCGCCCGGTCGCGCTCGGCCACCAGCTCGGCCATCGGCCGCCCACCCGCGGAGACTTCGGCACCGGCGACCATGTCGTCGCGCAGCTCCCGGGTGAGCTCCGGGGCCTCCAGGCGCGTCCACGGCGCCTTCAGCGACGGTCCGAAGTGGTCCAGCATGTGCGCCATCCCGCCCCGGCCGCCGGCCAGGTGGAAGGTCAGGCAGGGCCCGTGCACCGGCCAGCGCAGCCCCGGGCCGTCGGTGATCGAGCGGTCGATCTCCTCGGGAGTGGCCTCGCCCGCGGCGACCATGTGCAGCGCCTCGCGCCAGATCGCCTCCTGCAGGCGGTTCGCGATGAAGCCGGGCAGCTCCCGTTCCATCTCGATCACCGACTTGCCGATGTGCCGGTAGAAGTCCGCGGCCCGCGACGCCGCCCAGGCCGCGGTCCGCTCCCCGCCGACGACCTCGACCAGCGGGATCAGGTAGGGCGGGTTGAACGGGTGCCCGACGACGAGCCGGTCCGGGTGCGCCGCGGTGGTCGCCATGTCGGTCATCGGGAACCCCGAGGTCGACGACGCCACCACCACGTCCGGACCGGCCGCCACGGCGGCGTCGGCCAGCTCGGCCAGCAGGTCACGCTTGAGCGTCAGGTCCTCCGGGGCGCTCTCCTGCACGAAGTCCGCGCCCGCGACGGCCTCGGCCGCGGTCGGGAACATCGTCAGCGCGGCCCGGTCGGCGCCCTCGGCCAGTCCCAGCTCGGTGAGCGCCGGCCAGGCGGCGTCGACCACGCGACGCAGTGTCTCCTCGGCGTCCGGGGCGGGGTCCCAGGCCCGGACCCGCAGTCCGCGGGCCAGGAAGTACGCCGCCCAGCCCGCGCCGATCACCCCGGCGCCGATGCAGGCGACGGTCCGGATCGCGGTGACGGGACGGAGGTCGGACACGGGCTCGGTCACGGGCTCAGACACCGGTGCGCTCCTTCAGGCCGAGGATCGCGCGGGCGCGGTCCGGCGTCGCGACGCTCGCGCCGAGGTTCTGCACGATCTCCACCGCGCGCTCGGTCAGCTGCTCGTTGGTCGCCTTCACCCCGCGGGAGAGGTAGAGGTTGTCCTCCAGCCCGACGCGGGCGTGCCCGCCGGCCAGCACCGACTGCGCCACCCACGGCAGCTGGTCGCGCCCGATCGCGAAGGACGCGAAGTTGGCGCCCTCGGGCAGCAGGTTCACCTCCGCCGCCAGCACACCCGGGTCGGCCGGGGCGCCGTAGGGGATGCCCATGCACAGCTGGAACAGCGACGGGGCGTCGATCAGCCCCTCCTCGACCAGGACGGTGGCGAACCACAGCTGCCCGGTGTCGAAGATCTCCAGCTCGGGCTTCACCCCGAGCTCCTGTACCCGCTTGGCCCCGGTGCGCAGCATGTCCGGGGTGGAGACGTAGAGCTGGTTGCCCTCCCCGAAGTTCAGCGAGCCGCAGTCCAGCGTGCAGATGTCGGGCAGCAGCTCCTCGACGTGCGGGAGCCGTTCCAGGGCGTTGACGAGGTCCGTGCCGTCGACCGGCTTGAGCGGGTCCTCGGCGTCGAGCACCAGGTCACCGCCCATGCCGGCGGTCAGGTTCAGCACGACGTCGACGCCCGAGTCCCGGATGCGGGTCACGGTCTCGCGGTAGAGCTCGACCGCCCGCGACGGGCTCCCGGTCTCCGGGTCGCGCACGTGGATGTGCACCACGGCGGCCCCCGCCCGGGCCGCGGCGATCGCGTCCGCGGCGATCGCGGCCGGGGTGACGGGCACGTGCGGGCTGCGGCCCACCGTGTCGCCTGCCCCGGTCACCGCGCAGGTGATGATGACGTCACGGTTCATCCGTTCTCCGTTCGTTCCGTGCCTGCCGGCGCCGCGAGCACGGCCCGGTCGATGAAGTCGTGCAGCAGCGCGCGCATCCGGTCGGTCCCGGCCCGCGGGGTCATCGCCAGCACCTGGATGCCGAGCCCGTCGATCAGCGCGGTGAGCTGGTCGGCCAGGGCCTCGGTGCGGCCGGACACGAACACCCCGGCCGCGGCACCCTCGGCGATCGTCATGGCGATGCTGCGGTACCAGCGGTCGTAGGCGTCCCAGTACAGCGCGCGCCGGGCCGGGTCGATCGCCGACTCCGCCCACACCTGGATCCAGATCGACCACTCGCGGCGCAGCAGGGCGCCGTCGGGGAGCTGCAGGTCGATCAGCCGCAGCAGCCGCTCGTGCGGGTGGGCGATCGTGTCGAGCTCGGCGACCTGGCGGTCGAAGGCGAGGCGCACGTTGTGTCGCAGCGCGGAGTCGAGCAGCTCCGAGCGGGTGGGGAAGTGGTAGTGGATCGCCGCCGGGCTGGTCCCCGCCGCCCGCGCGACGTCGGCGGTGCGGACCCGGTGGTAGCCGTGGTCGGCGATCAGCTCCCAGGCCGCGTCGAGGATCCGGCCACGGGTGCCGTGGGCCCCGCCGGGCTCGCGTCCGGTGTCGGGCTCGGCCGCGGCGGCGGCGGCCCCGGTGGGGACCGCGGTCCTGGCGCGGGCGCCGTCGCGGCCGTGCAGCAGCCGGGCCACGGTCTCGCCGGTGACCTCGGCGATGCGGACGAGTTCGTCGGCGGCGAAGCGGCGACGCCCGGCCAGGGACTTCGACAGCTTGGTCTCCTCCAGCCCGATCGCGGCCGCGAACCGGCGCTGGGTCCAGCCGTCGCGCTCCAGCAGGGCGCGCACCCGTCCGGCCACCGCGTCCTCGGCGGTCCGGGTGGCACGGGGGTCGGTCACCGGGCGACCGTAGGCCCTGACTTGCGATATGCGCAAGCACTGATCTCTGATCGTCGCAGCGTACGACGTTGTTTCGTGGGCGTTACCGGTTGCAGGACCAGTTCACGGGGCTTCTCGCGGAAGCGCTTGCGTGCGACGGTGCGAGCGGTAGGGTCGGCGTCTCACCCGACGGCGCCGTGGGGCGCGGGGGACGTGGCAAGGGGGACCATGCGTTCGCTGGACGAGACCGGGATCTGGGCCGACGGGATCGAGGGCGTGGAGGTCCCCGGCTACGACCGGGACGCCGTGGGGCGCGGGATCGTCCACATCGGCGTCGGTGGGTTCCACCGCGCGCACCTCGCGATGTACGTCGACGCGTTGCTCGCCTCCGGCGGGGCGTCGGAGTGGGGGATCTGCGGGGTCGGCGTGCTCGCCGCCGACGACCGGATGCGTGACGTGCTGGCCGCCCAGGACGGGCTGTACACGCTCGTGCTGAAGGAGGCCGACGGGACGCTGACGCCCCGGGTGGTCGGGTCGCTGGTCGACTACCTCTACGCCCCCGACGACCCCGAGGCCGTCATCGAGCGGATCGCCCACCCCGACACCCGGATCGTCTCGCTGACGATCACCGAGGGCGGCTACGCGATCGACCAGAAGACCGGCGAGTTCGACCCGGACTTCCCCGGCATCCGCGCCGACCTGGACGCGATGGCCGCCGGCTCCGCCCCGACCGGGGCGTTCGGGCTGGTCGTCGAGGCGCTGGCGCGTCGCCGGGAACGCGGCACCGGCCCGCTCACGATCATGAGCTGCGACAACATGCAGGGCAACGGCGACGTCGCCCGCCGCGTGTTCACCGGTGTCGCCCAGCTCCGCGACGCCGAGCTGGGCGCCTGGGTCGCGGAGTCGGTCACGTTCCCGAACTCGATGGTCGACCGGATCACCCCGGCCACCGCCGACACCGACCGCGAGGCACTCGCCGAGCGCTTCGGGCTGCGCGACGGCTGGCCGGTCGTGTGCGAGCCGTTCACCCAGTGGGTGCTCGAGGACCACTTCGCCGCGGGCCGCCCGGAGTTCGAGCGGGTCGGGGTCCAGCTCGTCGACGACGTCGTCCCCTACGAGTTCATGAAGCTGCGCCTGCTCAACGCCACCCACCAGGCGCTCGGCTACCTCGGCTACCTCGCCGGGCACCGCTACGTGCACGAGGTCGCGCAGGACCCGACGTTCGCGGCGTTCCTGCGGTCCTACATGGACGAGGAGGCCACCCCGACGCTGCGCCCGGTGCCCGGCATCGACCTCGACGCCTACAAGGACACCCTGCTGGAACGCTTCGCGAACCCGGGTGTCGCCGACACGCTGATGCGGATCAACTACGGCAGCTCCGACCGGATCTCGATCTTCCTGTTGCCGGTGGTGCGCGAGCAGCTGGCCGCGGGCGGGCCGGTCGCGCGGGCGGCGGCCGTCGTCGCCGGGTGGTGCCGCTACGCCGAGGGCACCGACGAGCAGGGCCGCGAGATCCCCCAGCAGGACCGTCTCGCCGAGGAGATGACCGCGCTGGCGCGCGCCGAACGGGACACCCCGGGGTCGTTCCTGTCCCATCGCGGGGTGTTCGGCGGCCTCGGCTCCGACGAGCGGTTCGCGGGCGCGTTCCGCCGCGCGCTGGAGTCGCTGTGGTCGCGCGGCGCGGCGTCCACCGTCGCGGACCTGGCCTGAGCCGAGCCGATGAGCTCGGGGCCGGGCCGCGGTCCCACCTCCGTCACCTCCGTACCGGACCCCGGGAGACCACGGTGGGCACCATCGACGTGCACGAGTTCATCAGCCTCGACGGGGTCGTGTCCGACCCGTCGTGGACGGCCGAGTACGGCTTCCCCGACGCGATGGGGGAGGCGATCGGCCGGCTGACCGACGCGGCGATCCTGCTCGGCCGCACCACCTACGAGATGTTCCACCCGGCCTGGTCGGCCCGCGGCCACGACGTCGAGTCCGGCGGGGCGTTCTTCAACGGCGCGCCCAAGCACGTCGTCACCTCGACCCTGGCCGACCCGCTGGAGTGGGAGAACTCCCGGGTGCTCGGCCCGTACGACCCGGCGCGGATCCAGCGGCTCAAGGACGCGACCGACGGCGGCGTCTACGTCTCCGGCAGCGTCACCCTGGTCCGTGCGCTGCTCACCGACGGCCTGGTCGACACGCTCAACCTGTTCGTCTACCCGGTGTCGCTCGGGACCGGGCTGCGGCTGTTCGCCGAGGGCGTCCGGGTGCCGTTGCGGCTGCGCGAGTCGGAGGCCTACGAGAACGGCGTGGTCCGACTGACCTACGGACCGCCGGTGGCCTGAGTGCGGGGCGCGTTCAGTCCGGCAGCGCCGCGAAGGACTCCCGGGCGGCCGCCAGCACGTCGCCGTAGACCTGGCGGGCCGCCGGGCCCTCCGGGTCGGCCAGCCAGCCGGCGACGGCGACCTGCATGACCGCCATCGCGGCGGCCGCGGCGAGCCGGTGGGCCGTCGTGGGGGTGTCGGTGCCCTCGCGCTCGGCGAGTGCGACGGCGACGGTCTGCTCCACGGTCCGTCCGACGTGGGCGATCCGTGGGCGCAGCTCGGGGTGGGTGCGCAGCAGCTCCATCTGTCCGTGCCAGGTCGGGCTGGTCGTCAGCGCCTCGGCGACCTCGGCGAGCACCGCCGTCGCGGCCCCGAGCGGGGACGACTCGGGCCGGGCGCGGACCTCGGTGGCGAGCTCGGCGAGGGAGGCGGCGTCCCAGTCGAACAGCACCGCGTCCTTCGACGGGAAGTGGTTGAAGAACGTGCGCGGCGCGACGTCGACGTCGGCGCAGATCTCCTCCACGGTGAACGCGTCCGGGCCCTGGGTGCGGGCGCGTTCCAGTGCCGCGGCGCGCAGCGCCTGGCGGGTCCGCACCTTCTTGCGCTCCCGCAGCCCGTGGCAGCGTGCCTCCTGGTCGGTCAGCATCTCGCCGATCATGCCCGTCCCGCCTCTCCCGCTGGTCCCGGCGCGCGGCTCGCACCCTCGACCCGAGCGGGGAGTGCAGTCGTGCAGTCACTGCAGTGTGCTCGCAGGATCGTGAGCACCGCAAACCACTGCACGACGGAATCCGGCACCGGACGAGGGTCAGCCGTGCGCCAGCAGCGCTGCCCCGATGATCCCGGCCTCGTTGAGCAGCCCGGCCGGGACGAGCTTCGTGCGGGTCCGCACGTAGGGCGACCACTTCTCGAACTTCTTGCTGACCCCGCCGCCGACGACGATCAGGTCCGGCCACAGCAGGTTCTCGACGTGGGTGAAGTAGCGCTGGAGCCGCCCGCCCCACTGCTCCCAGTCCAGGTCCTCGCGCTCGCGGGCGGAGTCGGCGGCGCGCGACTCGGCGTCGAACCCGTCGAGCTCCAGGTGCCCGAGCTCGGTGTTGGGCACCAGCTTCCCGTGGTTGACCAGCGCCGACCCGATGCCGGTCCCGAGGGTCACGACGAGCACCAGCCCGTGGTGGTGGTCGGCAGCCGCACCGAACTCGGCCTCGGCGACGCCCGCGGCGTCGGCGTCGTTGACCAGCACCGCGTTCCGGCCGGTGACCCGGCGCAGCACCGCGGCCGCGTCGCAGTCGACCCAGGCCGGGTCGACGTTGGCCGCGGTGCGGGTCACCCCGTGCGTGACGACCGCCGGGAACGTGCAGCCGAAGGAGTGACGCCAGTCGAACTCGTCGAGGATCTGCGTGACGGTCTCCGCGACCGCCTCCGGTGTCGACGGCTGCGGCGTCGGGATCCGCACCCGTTCCGCGGCCAGCCGGCCCTTGTGCAGGTCCACCGGGGCGCCCTTGATGCCGGAGCCGCCGATGTCGATGCCGAACCCGAGTGCGTGCTTGCTGCTCACGCGCCCGATCCTGCCAGGGCCGCCGAGACCACGCCGCGCGCCTCGTCCTGGATGCGTGCGAGGTGCTCCGGCCCGCGGAAGCTCTCGGCGTAGACCTTGTAGACGTCCTCGGTGCCCGAGGGGCGGGCGGCGAACCACCCGGTGCCGGTGAGGACCTTCAGCCCGCCGATCGCGGCGTCGTTGCCCGGGGCACGGGTGAGCTTCGCGGTGATCGCGTCCCCGGCGAGCTCGGTGGCGGTGATGGCGTCGGCGTCCAGCTTCGACAACGCCGCCTTGTCCTCCCGCGAGCAGGCGACGTCGGTGCGCGCGTAGGCGGGAGCGCCGAACCGCTCGGTCAGCCGGGCGTAGTGCTCGCTGGGGGTCGACCCGGTGACCGCGGTGATCTCCGAGGCGAGCAGGGCGAGCAGCAGGCCGTCCTTGTCGGTGCTCCACGGCGAGCCGTCCCGGCGCAGGAACGACGCGCCCGCGCTCTCCTCGCCGCCGAAGCCGATCTCCCCAGAGCGCAGGCCGGGCACGAACCACTTGAACCCGACGGGCACCTCGACGAGCGTCCGGCCGAGGTCACCGGCGACCCGGTCGATCATCGACGAGCTGACCGCGGTCTTGCCGATCCCGGCGGCCGCGGGCCAGCCGGGGCGGTGGGCGAACAGGTAGCCGATGGCGACGGCGAGGTAGTGGTTCGGGTTCATCAGGCCGCCGTCGGCGGTGACGATGCCGTGCCGGTCGGCGTCGGCGTCGTTGCCGGTGGCGATGGTGAAGGGAGCCGGATCGGACTCCATCCGGGCCCGCAGCGACGCCATCGCCCACGGCGAGCTGCAGTCCATCCGGATCTTCCCGTCCCAGTCCAGGGTCATGAACCCGAACGTCGGGTCGACGGCCGGGTTGACCACGGTGAGGTCCAGGCCCCAGCGTTGCGCGATCGCGCCCCAGTAGTCGACCGAGGCGCCGCCGAGCGGGTCGGCGCCGATGGTGACCCCGGCGTCGCGGACCGCGGCCATGTCGAGGACCTGGTCGAGCTGGTCGACGTAGGTGCCGAGGTAGTCGTAGCGGTGCGCGGCCGCGGCGTCGAACCGGGCGGCGCGGCGCACCTCCTTCAGGCCGTTCTCCAGCAGCTGGTTGGCCCGGTCGGCGATCCAGGTCGTCGCCTCGGTGCCCGCGGGGCCGCCGTCGGGTGGGTTGTACTTGAAGCCGCCGTCGGCGGGCGGGTTGTGCGAGGGCGTGACGACGACGCCGTCGGCCAGGTGCCGGCCGTCGCGCCCGGCGTTGGTGACCAGGATCGCGTGTGAGATCGCGGGGGTCGGGGTCAGCCCGTCCCGGGAGTCGACGACGACGTCGACGTCGTTGGCCGCGAACACCTCGGCCGCGGTGCGCCAGGCCGGCTCGGACAGCGCGTGGCTGTCGCGGCCGAGGAACAGCGGGCCGTCGGTGCCCTGGGCGGCCCGGTACTCGACGATCGCCTGGCTGGTGGCGGCTATGTGGTCGTCGTTGAAGGTCGCGGTGAACGCCGACCCGCGGTGCCCGGACGTGCCGAACGCGACCCGCTGCACGTCGACCGACGGGTCGGGGTGGGTCGAGGTGTACGCGGCCAGCAGCGCGTCGACGTCGACGAGGTCCTCGGGGCGGGCCGGGGTCCCGGCGCGCTCGTGCACGGTCATGCGGCGATCCTTCCCTCTCGTCGCGGCGCACGCCACCGCCTACCGTTGCGCGGTGTGCGGATCGCGTCGCTGCTCCCGGCCGGGACCGAGATCGCCGGGCGGCTCGGCCTGGCCGCCGACCTGGTCGGCGTCACCTTCGAGTGCGACGACCCGGCGGGGGTGCGGGACCGGGTGCCGGTGGTCGTGGACACCGCGCTGCCGCCCGCCGCGTCGCCGGGGGAGATCGACGCCGTCGTCCGCGAGCGGGCCGCGGCCGGGCTGCCGCTGTACGAGGTGGACCGTGCCCGCCTCGCCGCCGCCGACCCGGAGCTGATCCTCACCCAGGACCTGTGCGCGGTGTGCGCGCTGCCCGGCTCGACCGTCGCGCAGGTGCAGGTCGAGCTGGGTACCCGGGCCCGGGTGCTGTCGCTGGACCCGCACCGGCTGGCCGACGTGCTCGACGTGGTGACCGCGGTCGGCACCGCGGCCGGGGTGCCGGACCGGGCCGGCGAGCTGGTCGCGGGCCTGTCGGCGCGCCTGGACGCGGTGGCCGCCGCGGTGCAGGGCCGCCCGGCTCCGCGGGTGCTGGTGCTGGAGTGGACCGACCCGCCGTTCCTGCCGGGGCACTGGGTGCCCGACCTGGTCACCGCTGCGGGCGGGTCCCGGTGGCCGCCGCACCGGGTGGGCGCAGCACCGCGGTCGACCGGGCCGACCTGCCCCCGTGCGACGCCGTGCTGGTCGCGCCCTGCGGGTTCGGGCTCGACGACGCGCTCGCCCAGGCCCAGGCGGCGCTGCCGTGGCTGCCCGCCGGGGTCCCGGTGCACGTGATCGACTCGGCGTCCTACGTCGTGCGGGCCGGCCCGCGCCTGGTCGACGGGGTGGAGGCGGTCGCGGCCCTGCTGCACCCCGGTGCGGTTCCGGCGCCGCCGCCGGGACGGGTCGCGCGGGTCCGCTGATCGGGCCTCACTCCCCGGTGCCCTGGCCCAGCCGCCGCCCGACCATCCGCGCGGTCCACGGTGCGACGAGCAGCATCAGGATCACCCGCAGCACCTGCACCGCGACCACCGAGGTGACGTCCACCCCGGACGAGATCGCCGTCGCCAGCACCGCGTAGATCCCGCCCGGGGTGGTCGCGAGGTATCCCTCCAGCGGGGTCATGCCGGTGAGGGAGGACAGCAGCAGCCCCAGCAGGGCACACAGCGCGACGACGCCCAGGATCAGGACGGTCGCCAGCGGCAGCACCCGCGCGACGGTGCCGAGCGCGGCCCGGGTGAAGCGCAGCCCGGCCTGCCAGCCGATGACGGCGTAGGCGACGTCGACGATCGGGAGGGGCACCGACGCGTCGAAGGAGAACCCGGCCAGGCTGATCACCAGCGCCACCACCATCGGCCCGAGCAGTGCCCCTGCGGGGACCCGCGCGACCTTCCCCAGCGGGACGCCGACGCCCACGCACAATGCGGTCACCGCGAGCCCGACCCACCACGGCGCGCCGGGGCCCGTGCCCGCGGCGGCCGGGGCACCGGGGGAGGCGCCGTAGACGAACGCGGCGACCACCGGCATCGTCGCGGTGACCAGACCGACCCGCAGGTACTGGATGACGGCGACGGTGCGCTCGTCACCGCCGAGCTCGCGGCTGATCGCGACCAGACCGGACGCGCCGCCCGCGGTCTGCGCGAGCATCCCGGTGAGCGGGGTGACCCCGCGCTGCAGTCCCATCAGCAGCCCGGACCCCATGCTGACCAGCAGCGTCGCGAGGCTGATCAGCAGTACCGGCAGCCACTCGGCGGCCACCGTCGCCAGGGTGTCCGGTCGGGCGAGCAGGCCGATGACGACGCCGATGACCGCCTGGGCGGCCGACGTCGCCGGTCGGGCGACCCGGGTGGGGCCGAGCCCGGACAGCGCGAGCACGGTCGCGACCAGCAGCCCGGCGAACAGGGCGGGGGAGGGCACGTCGACCGTGGCGAGCCCGGCGGTCACCAGCACGGTGAGGGCGGCGAGCAACGGCCAGCGCCACCATCCGGACAGCGACGGGCGGGAGCTCACCGTGGGATCACGACCCGAGCCTAAATGGTACGGACGTACTGGGGTGTGGTGAGTCCGGACACGATCGTTGTCGTGAGCGAACGATCACGGCTTCCGTCGGAGCGGCCGCCGGGGTAGGACGGACGGGCACGAGGAGGTGCGCCGATGGGAGACACCCCGAGGAACGACACCGGAGCGGCGACGACGGGGCTCGGCCCGGTGATCGCGGCGCTGACCGCACCCGGCGGGGAGTTCGAGCTGGTCGACGCCGAGGTGCGCGGCGTCGCGATGCGGGTCTACCGGCGTGGCCCGCACACCCTGACCGACCTGTGGGCGGCCACGGCGGCCTGGCCGGAGCGCACCTTCACCGTGTACCAGGGCGAGCGGCGCACCTACGGCGAGCACCGGAGCCTGGTCGCCGACCTGGCCGGCGTGCTCACCGGGCGGTTCGGGCTGCGCCCCGGTGACCGGGTCGCCATCGCGATGCGCAACCTGCCGGAGTGGCCGGTGGTCTTCTTCGCCGCGCAGGTCGCGGGGCTGGTCGTCGTACCGCTGAACGCCTGGTGGAGCGCGCCCGAGCTGGCATGGGCGGTGGCCGACTCCGGTGCCCGGGTGGTCGTGGCCGATCCGGAGCGGTGTGCCGCCCTGTGCGGGCGCGGCACCGATGGCAGCGCTCGCGGCCTCGGGGTGCCCGTCGTGCGGGTCCGCGGTGGCGGCGCGCCCGCGCCCGGCCCGGTGGTCGAGTGGGAGGACCTCGGGCTGCGCACCGACGGTCCCGGTGACCCGGGCGGCCACAGCGCGCCCGGCCCCGACGACGACGCGACGATCCTCTACACCTCCGGCACCACCGGCCGCCCGAAGGGCGCGGTCGGTACCCACCGCAACCACGTGACGAACCTGCTCAACGTCGCGCTGACCGCCCGGGCGAGCGCGCTCGACGCCGGAACGGAACCGCCGTCGGGGCAGCAGGGGACGCTGCTGATGTACCCGATGTTCCACATCGCCGGGATCAACGGCCTCGTCGGCGCCGTGCTCGGCGGGGCGAAGCTCGCGACCCTGCACCGCTGGGACCCGGCCGCGGCGCGGGCGGTCGTCCGGTCCGAGCGGCTGACCCGCTCCAACGGTGTCCCGTCGACGACGGCGGAGCTGCTCGACGGCGCCGACCCCGCCGACCTCGCCTCGCTGCGGACGGTCGGCATGGGCGGGGCACCCGTGCCGCCGGAGCTCGTCGCCCGGATCGGACGCGACCTCGGCGCCGGTGCGGCGAACGGCTACGGCCTGACCGAGACGACCTCGGCGATCTGTGCCAACACCGGGCCCGAGTACCGGGCCCGCCCCGACTCGGTCGGCCGGCCCGCGCCGGGGGCCGAGCTGCGGGTCGTGGGCCCGTCCGGGGAGACGCTGGTCGACGGCGAGGTCGGCGAGCTGTGGTTCCGCGGCCCGAACGTGGTCCGCGGCTACTGGAACCGGCCCGACGCCGATGCCGAGGCGTTCGTCGACGGCTGCTTCCGCACCGGCGACCTGGGGCACGTGACCGACGGCTGGGTGTACGTCGTGGACCGGTGCAAGGACGTCGTGCTGCGCGGTGGGGAGAACGTGTACTCCGCGCAGGTGGAGGCGGCGATCCACACCGTCGACGGGGTGCTGGAGGTGGCCGTGCTCGGGGTGCCGCACCCGCGCCTGGGCGAGGAGGTCGCCGCGCTGGTCCGGGCCCGCCCCGGAGCGGCCCGCGACGACGACGCCGTCCGCGCCGCCGTCGCCGCGAGGGTGGGGGAGTTCGCCGCGCCCGCGCACGTGCGGTGGACCGACGAGCCGCTGCCCAGGACCGCGACGGGGAAGATCCGCAAACGGGAGCTGCGGGCGGGGCTCACCGCTCCGACGTGAGGCTCCTGCGGGCCGCCGACGCGGCGTCCAGCCGGGGGCGCGGGTCCGGGGCGCCGGCCGGCGGGACCAGGACGACGGTGTCCAGCCCGGCCGCGGCGTGGGTCGCGAGGATGGACTCGACCGCCCGCCGCCGCTCCGGGAGTGCGGGATCCTCCGGCAGCGTGACGTAGCCGATGCGCCGGAAGCCGTCCGCGGCGCCGCCCGGACCGCACGACCCGGTTGCCGACCTGGCCCATCCAGTCGAGCACGCCGTGCCCGAGGACCGGCAGGTACCGGCCGGGGAACAGCCGGGCGAGCGAGGCGATCTCCATGGCGACGACCGCCGGGTTCCGCAGCGGCACCGGGAACAGCCCGACGCCGACGGTCAGGGCCTCGGTGCGGGCCGGCGCGACGGCGGCGGTGGCGGTCCCGCCGTGCAGGAAGCAGTCCTCCCACAGCCACAGCTGGTCCAGCCCCGCGGTCTCGACGTCGCGGGCGGCACCCGGCAGCTCCTCGGGGGCAGCTCGGGCCGGAAGACGATGCCGATGTCCCTACGACCGTCCATGGGACGCTCAGGCCGGGTCGATGCGGAACACCGGGCAGATGCCGGTCAGCGCACCGAGTGCCTCGGGCGTCGGCTCGGTGACGAGCCCGTTCTCCATCATGATCGCGACGCCGTCCGGGGTGACCTCGGGCCACGCCTCGAGCACCGGACGCGCCTGCTCGGGCGGCACCTCCACCAGCACGACGGGCTCCGGCTCGGCGTCGTGCCCGGTGCTCAGCGTGGCGTGCCCGCCCGCGGCCCGGACGTTGACGATCCAGTCCGCGCCCGGGAACCCGCCGACGACGAACCGCTCCCCGTCGGTCGCGTAGACCGTCAGCGGGGTGTGCCGCGGCCTGCCGCTGCGCCGGCCGGGGACGGTCAGGACGGGCAGCTCGAACGGAAGGTCGCCGCGGTCACGCCGGGCGAGCAGGTCGTCGTTGTGGTCCTTGATCTGCTGGGGGGCACGGATGTGACGGCGGGGATCGTCGGACACGGGAGCTCCTCGTTGTCGGATCCGGGCCAGGATGCCACGGGTCCGCGGCCGGGCCGCGGCACCGCTCGCCGCCGTGCCCGGTGGCGGCCGGGGAGGGATGCGTCCTCCTCAGTCCGACCGCAGCCCGTCCAGGATCTCCTCGGCGCGGGCCAGGTCCTCCCCGGCCCGGTCGGCCCGGGCCGCCGCGTCCCGGGCGGCGCGCTCGGCCTCGTCCCGGGCGCGGTCGGCGTCCTCGGCGGCGGACCGGGCTCGGGTCAGCTCGGCGGTCAGCAGCGCCACGCGGCGGTGCGCGTCGTCGCGGCGCCCCGAGGCCAGCGCGGCGCGGTCGCGGGTGTCCTCGCGTTGCCGGTCGGCGTCGTGGGCGGCCAGCCGGGCGGTCTCGACGGCCTTCTCGGCCTCGGCGACCGCCCGTGCGTGCCGTTGCGCCGCGCGCCGCTCCTGCTCCTCGGCGGCCCTGCGCTCGGCCTCCCGGCGCCGGGCCTCGCGCCGGCGCCGGGACAGCTCCCCGTCGCCGTCCGGCCGGGTGGGGCCGGTGTCCGGGGGAGCCCCGGTGCCGGGTGCGGGCTCGGCGTCGCGGTCCGTCGAGGTGGGCGGTGACGAGGTGGGCGGTGGCGAGGTGGGCGGTGGCGAGGTCCGCGGCGCCGGTGGCCCGGAGTCCGGCTCCGCGAGCGGGCCGAAGCCGCTGTGTCGCTCGTAGCGCTCCAGCCGTCCCGACCGCACGCGGTCGGCCAGCTCCGGGTCGGCCAGCGCCGACTCCAGGATCCACCGCACGTCGCGTTCCAGGCCGGGGTCCACCCGGGCCCCCGCGGCGCGGCCGAGGGCCGCGGCCCGCCGGGCCAGCGCACCGACCAGCCGGGTGCGCTGGGCGGACACCTGCCGCAGGGCCGCACCGTCGAGCGAGCGCTGGGCGTCGGCGAGCACCGGGGCGAGCGCCAGGAGCCCCTCGACCTCGTCGCGGGCGTCGTCGACCAGCAGGTTCGCCAGCCACGCGGCCCGGGTCGGCCGCCGGGCGGCGGCGATCCTCCGGGCGGCGTCGGTGTCGGTCTCGGCGCGGGCCCGGGCGACGGCGGCGGCGCGCGCGGCGACGAAGTCCGCCGGCGGGACCCGGTAGAGCAGGTCCAGCTCCGCGTCCGCGTCCACGCCGGCGGGCCTCAGCTCAGGTTCGCGTGCGTCCCGACCAGGACGGCACGGCCGACGGTGTGGCTGAACAGGGTGAAGGCGAGGAACGTGGGCGTCGCGGTGGCGGGCACGTCCAGCGTGGGCACGTCGACGGCGTGCACCACGAAGAAGTACCGGTGCGGGCCGTGCCCGGGCGGCGGGGCGGCGCCCAGGTAGCGGGCCAGGCTCGCGTCGTTGCGCAGCTGGACCGCGCCCTCGGGGAGGCCGGAGCCGGTGTCGTCACCGGCGCCGGACGGCAGCGAGGTCACCGACGCCGGCAGGTCGAACACCGCCCAGTGCCAGAACCCGGCGACGGTCGGGGCGTCCGGGTCGTAGCAGGTCACGGCGTAGGACTGCGTGCCCTCCGGCGCGCCGGACCAGGACAGCTGCGGTGAGACGTCCTCGCCGCCCGCGCCGAAGATCCCGGACAGCTGGGGGGTGGCGAGCGCGGTGCCGTCGGTCAGGTCGGTGCTGGTCACCCCGAGCTCATCCTGCCGCTGTTCCTGCCGCCACTGCTGTTCGCCACCGCGCAGCGCACGTCGTGGGCGGTGTTCCGGGCCCGGTGGCGGTCCATTGCGCTGCTGGCCGTCGCGCTGGTGCTGGTCACCGCGACGGTCGTGGCGGGCACGGTGTGGCTGCTGGTCCCGGGGATCGCGGTGACCGCGGCGATCGCCCTGGGCGCGATGGTGGCCCCGCCGGACCCGGTGGCGGTCGAGGCCGTCGCCGGGCAGGTCCCGATCCCGCGCCGGGTGGTGGCCGTGCTGCAGAGCGAGGGGCTGTTCAACGACGCGACAGCGCTGGTCGTGTTCCAGGCCGCGGTGCTCGCCACCGTCTCCGGCGGCGAGCTGAGCCCGCTGGGACTGGGGCTGCGGTTCGTCCTCGGCGCGGCCGGGGCGGTGCTCATCGGTCTCGGGGTCGCCTGGCTGGCCCGACGGGTGCTCGGCCGGGTCACCGACGCCACCGGACGCAGCGCGCTCACCCTGGTCCTGCCCTTCGCCACCTACCTGGCGGCCGAGGAGCTCGGCGCGTCCGGGGTCATCGCGGTCGTCGTGCTGGCGTTGCAGCTGCGCGCCGGGGCGGACGCCGACGAGGCGGCCGAGCGGCTCACCCAGTCCTCGCTGTGGAACGTCGTCGAGCTGCTGGTGACCGGGCTCGCGTTCGGCCTGATCGGGCTCGACCTGCGCCTGGTCGTGCTCGCCGCGGGTGACGAGCTGCCGACGATGCTCGCGCACGCGGCGGTCGTGTGCGTGGTCGTCGTCGCGGTGCGGGTGCTCTGGATGGTCGTCGCCTGGCGGGTGCTGGCCCGCGACGCCGACGGGGCCGCCGCGGCCGGCGCCGCCCCGCTCACCGGACGCGAGGCCGTGCTCCTGTCCTGGTGCGGCATGCGGGGCCTCGCGACGCTCGCCCTCGCGCTGTCGCTGCCGCTGCAGACCGCGTCCGGGGCGCCGTTCCCCGCCCGCGACGAGCTCGTCCTCATCGCGGTGTCGGTGCTGTTCGTGACGCTGCTCGTGCCCGGCTTCACCCTGGGCATGCTGGTCCGCGCCCTCGACATCGACGACGAGGCCGACGCCGAGGAGCGGGCCGAACGCGAGATCGTGCTGCGGGCGCGCCGGGCCGCCGTCGCCACCCTGGAGTTCGAACGCACGGTCCGCGGCCTGCCCGAGGAGGTCGGCACTGCCATGCGGGAGCGCGTGGAACGGCTGGAGCGGGTGCTGTCGGGGGAGACGCCCTCGGAGGAGGAACGGTCCCGGATCGCGGCGGTGAAGAAGGCCCGCCGGGCGTTCGCCGAGGCGCAGGCGTCGGCGCTGGCCGCCGCCCGGACCGAGGTGCTGGCCGCGCGGCGCGAACCCGGTGTCGACCCGCACGCCGTCGACCGGGTGCTGCGCCGCCTCGACCTGCGCACGGTGTTGCTCGACTGAGGACCGCAGGTGTCCGCGTCCGCGGGCACGCTCGAGCCATGACGTGCCCGTTCACCGCCCGCACCCGCTCGCTGTCCGAACCGGACCCCGCGCCGGCCGGAGGTCCGGTCGTGCCCACGACGCTCCCCGGCGGGCCCGCCGTGTGGGTGGTCACCGAGGAGGCGCTCGCCCGCCGGGTGCTCACCGACCCGCGGTTCGCCGAGGACCCCGCGCTCGCCCCGCCCGGCGTCACCGACCTCGAACCCCCGGCCTCCGAGCGGCTGTCGCTCACCACCGCCGACGGTGCCGGGCACGCCCGGCTGCGCCGCGCGCACGCCCCGCTGCTGTCGGCCCGCGCGCTCGCTCCGTACGCCGGACGGATCCGGTCCCTCGCCGCTGGCCTGCTCGACGGCCTCGGCCCCGGCGAGGTCGACCTCACCGAGGACGTCACCATCCGGTACCCGCTGGCCGTCGTGCTCGAGGTCGTCGGTGCCCCGGCGGGGCTCCTCGACGACGCCGTCGCCGCCTGCCGCGCGATGTGGAGCGCCGACCCGGCCGTGGCCGGTGCCGCGTTCGGACCGTCGACCTCGCCGGACGGGCGCTGCCCGCCGGGGCTCCGGTGCTCGTCGACATCCGGGGGATCGACGCCCGCCCGACCCACGGGCATCCGCTGACGTTCGGGCACGGCCCGCACTTCTGCGCCGGTGCGCACCTGGCCCGGCTGGAGCTGCGCACGATGCTGGAGGTGCTCCGCGACGACTTCCCCGACGCCCGGCTCACCGTTCCGGCCACCGGCCTCGTCGAGGTGCACCCGGGCGGGTCCGGCGGACCGCGGCTCGCCGCGTTACGGGTGCACCTGCGTCCCACCCGGTGATCTTCCCCGCAGCCAGCGAGCTGCCGCCACATGATGAACTGTGCAGGTGTGGGAACGACGGTCGGTGCGCTCCGCGACGGTGACGGTGGCCCTGGCCACGCTGCTGGCGGTCGCACTCCTGGGCTCGCTCGCCTTCGGCGCCGAGGTCCTCCCGGTCACGAAGGTCGTCGACGCGGTGCTGCAGGACCGCCCCGGCCCTGTCTCGACGATCGTCTGGGACCTGCGGATGCCCCGCTCGCTGCTCGCCGCGATCGTCGGTGCGGGCCTCGCGCTCGCCGGCACCGGGGTGCAGACGCTGGTGCGCAACCCGCTCGCCGACCCCTACCTGCTCGGGGTGTCCTCCGGCGCGAGCGTCGGAGCCACGGCCGTCATCACCACCGGGGTGCTGGGTGCGCTCGGCACCTGGGCGCTGTTCACCGGGGCGCTGCTCGGCGCCCTCGTGGCCGGGGCGCTGGTCGGGGCAATCGCCGTCGCGCAGGGCGGGATCACCCCGATCCGGCTGATCCTCACCGGCACCGTGCTCGGCTCGGCGTTCTCGGCGACGGCGAGCTTCCTCGTGTTCCGCGCCGGCGACCCGGCCGCCGCCCAGTCCGTGCTGTTCTGGCTGCTGGGGAGCCTGTCCGGGGCACAGTGGGACCGGGTCGCGGTGCCCGCGGTGACCGTCGGGCTGCTGCTCGTCCTGTTCCTGGCCTCCAGCGGCTGGCTCGACGCACTGAACGCCGGGCCCGACACCGCGGCGGCGCTCGGTGTGCCGGTCACCGCCGCCCGGGCGGCGCTGTTCGCGGTCTGCGCGATCGCGGTCGGGGTGCTGGTCGCGGTCTCGGGCGCGGTGGGCTTCGTCGGCCTGGTCGTGCCGCACCTGGCCCGGCTGCTCGTCGGCTCCCGGCACCGGGTGCTGGTCCCGGTGTCCGCGCTGGCCGGGGCGCTGTTCCTGGTCGTCGTCGACGTCGCCGCCCGGATCGCGGTGCGGCCCACCGAGATGCCGCTGAGCGTGGTCACCGGGCTGATCGGCGCCCCGGTGTTCCTGGTCCTGATGGGGCGCCGCCGCTACCGGACCGCCGGGAGCACGGCATGAGCCTGCGTGCCGAGACCCTCACCTGCGTGCTCGGCGGGCGCACCGTGCTGGCCGGGGTCGACCTCGCGGTCGAGCCCGGCGAGGTGCTCGGCGTCGTCGGGCCCAACGGCAGCGGCAAGTCCACCCTGCTGCGCGCCCTCGCCGGGATCCGCAGACCCGCCGCGGGCCGCGTGCTGCTCGACGGCACCCCGCTGACCGCGCTGCGGGCCCGGCAGCGGGCCCGGCGGATCGCCTTCGTCGGCCAGGAGGAGGACCTCCCCGCGGACCTGTGCGTCGGGGAGGTCGTCGCGCTCGGCCTGGTCCCGCACCGGCCGCCGTGGTCCGGCGGCGACGCGGCCGAGCGGGCTGCGGTCACCGCCGCGCTGGCCGCGGTCCACCTCGACGGCCTCGCCGACCGGCCGGTCGACCGGCTCTCCGGCGGCGAACGGCGCCGGGTGCTGCTCGCCCGCGGCCTCGCCCAGGACGCCGGTGTCCTGCTGCTCGACGAGCCCACCAACCACCTCGACGTCCGGCACGCGCTGGGTCTGCTGGAGCTCGTGCGCTCCCTCGGCCGGACCGTCGTGGTGAGCCTGCACGACCTCGACCTCGCGGACCGCTGGTGCGACCGCCTCGTCGTGCTGCACGACGGCCGGGCCCTCCCTGCCGTGCCCGACCTCGACCCCGACACCGTCTCACGGGTCTTCGGGGTCGCCGCCGCCCGCGTCACGCACCCAGTGACCGGGCGGTCCCGCCTCCTGCTCGACCTACCCGGGGAGACTCCGTGACCCGCCTACCGACCCGCCCACCGACCCTTCTGCCGGCCCGCCCGCGAACCCGTCCACTGCGCCTGTCCGCCGTCCTCGCCGCGGGGGTGGTCACCCTCGCCGCCTGCTCTGCCCCGGCCCCGGCACCGCCCGCCGCCGATGCCCCCGCCGGCACGGTCACCGTGACCAACTGCGGGGCCCCGGCGTCGTTCCCGTCCCCGGCGCAGCGCATGTTCGTCAACGACGGCAACATGATCTCGATGGTCCTGGCGCTCGGCGCCCAGGACCGGGTCACCGCGGTGTCGAGCATGCAGCGCGACGCCGAGACGCTGCGCCGCCACTACGGCGCCGCCGTCGACGGCCTGGCCCAGGCGGCACCGCAGTACCCGACCCTGGAGACGGTCCTGGCCCGTGACCCCGACGTGATGGTCGCCGGCTGGAACTACGGCTACAGCGAGGAGAAGAACCTCACCCCGGCCCGGCTGCGCGAGCAGGGCATCGCCCCGTACGTGCTGACCGAGTCCTGCCGCCAGACCGACGGGCAGCGCGCCCGCGGCATCGTCGACCCCTGGACGGCGCTGCGCGACGACCTGCACAACCTCGGCACGATCACCGGGCACACCACCGACGCCGACCGCGTCGTCGCCGACCTCGACAACCGGCTCGCCGCGCTGGGGAGGGCACCGAAGGCCGCGACCCCGCCGACGGTGTTCCTGTTCGACAGCGGCACCGAGTCGCCGTACTCCAGCGGCCGCTTCGGCGCCCCGCAGGCGATCATGGAAGCGGCCGGGGCGCGCAACGCGCTGTCCGATGTCGACGACACCTGGACCCAGGTCTCCTGGGAGCGGGTCGCGACGGCGCAGCCCGCCGCGTTCCTGTTCGTCGACTACCCGCCACAGACCTTCGCCGAGAAGGTCGCGGTGCTCAAGAGCCGCCCCGACACCCGCGACCTGCCCGCGGTCCGGGAGAACCGGTTCCTGAACCTGCCCTACGCCCTGTGGACCTCGGGCCCGCTCAACGTCGACGCCGCCGAGCAGGTCCGGGCGGCGCTGGAGCGCTGGAACCTGGTGCCCGCCTCCGGCCTGACCCCGACGTCCGACGACGTGCCCCGCAACTGAGTGCGCAGGTCCCGGGGGTGCCGCGCGGCACCCCCGGGACCTCCGATCCCGGCCGGTCGGGTCGGGTCAGGTGATCGTCATGCCGCCGTCGACGGCCCAGGTCTGACCGGTGACGTAGCCACCGGCCGCCGAGGCGAGGAACAGCACGGCCGCCGTCAGCTCCTCCGGGTCGCCCTTGCGGCCCACCGGGATCCGCTCGGCCATCCGCTCCAGGTACCCGTCCGGGTACTGCTCGGTCATCTCCGAGGCGAAGAAGCCGGGCGCGACCGCGTTGACCCGGATCCCGCGCCGCCCGGTCCACTGCTGGGCCAGGTCGCGGGTCAGGCCGACGATCGCCGCCTTGGACGCGGAGTAGGCCGCCTGTGGCAGCGACGCCGTGGTCAGACCCAGGATCGAGGAGATGTTGACGATGCTCGACCCCGGCGACATGTGCGCCGCGCAGGCCTGGGCCATCCAGTAGGAGCCGTTGAGGTTCACGTCGATGACCGAGGTGAACTGGTCGGGTGTCTCCTTCAGGGCCGGGACGGCGGTGCCGATCCCGGCGTTGTTCACCAGCACGTCGAGCCGACCGAACTCGTCGACGGCGGCCTGCGCCAGCGCCCGGCAGTCCTCGGGCTTCGCCACGTCGGTGGCGACGGCGACCGCGCGCCTGCCCGTCGCCTCGACCAGCGCCACCGTGTCGGCCAGCTTGTCGACCCGTCGCGCGCCCAGGACGAGGTCCGCACCGGCCTCGGCGAGACCCTGCGCGAAGGCCACACCGAGGCCGGACGACGCACCGGTGACGACGGCGACCCGGCCGTCCAGTCGGAACCGCTCCATCACAGTCACGCAGGGACCCTAACCCGGATCAGTCGCGGAGCTTCTCGGCGAGCTGGGGGACGAGCCGCTCCAGGGCGAACGGGGCCGAGAGCACGCTGTTGTAGGTCATCGCGCCCCGGGTGTCGGCGTCGGGCACGACCATGTCGCCGCGGGCGACGACCGGGACCTGGCGCAGGACCGGGTCGGAGTCGACCTGCTGCTTCGCGGCGCCCTCGTCGGCCAGCATCACCAGCACGTCGCCGTCGAGCAGGCCGGACTGCTCGGAGGAGACCTCGACATAGAAGCTCTTCCGGTCGTCGCGCTCGGCGATCGCCGGCGGCTGCACGAAGCCGAGGCCGGTCATGAACTGCCCGCGTGCGTCGGCGGCGGTGAAGGCGCCGTACTTGCCGTCGAAGGGCAGCACCGTGGCGCCGACCTTGCCGCGGAACTCCGGGTGCGCGGCGACGGCGTCGGAGAACGCGGCGTCGGCGGTGCGGATCAGCTCCTCGCCGCGCGCGGTCTCACCCAGCGCGGTGGCGACGGCGCGCATCTGGTCGGTGCGGCTCACCCCGAACGCGATCGTGCCGGCGGGCCGCGCGACGACCGGCGCGATCGCGGTCAGCTGGTCGTGGGTCTGTAACGAGAACGGTGGTTCCGGCGATGTTGTCAGTAGTGCTCGGCGCCCGGCCAGCGGTCACCGAAAGTGATGGCGAAGGCGTTGAGGACTGGCTTCCAGCGCATCATCCATCGGGTGTGGCCTCGTCCGGTCGGGTCGAGGCTGCGGGTGACAAGGTACAGACATTTCATCGCGGCCTGCTCGCTGGGGAAATGCCCTCGCGCTCGGACCGCTCGCCGGTAGCGGGCGTTCAACGATTCGATCGCGTTCGTCGTACAGATCACCCTCCGGACCTCGATGTCGTAGTCGAGGAACGGCACGAACTCGGTCCAGGCGTTACGCCACAAACGTATCATCGCCGGATAGGCTCGCCCCCACTCGTCATCGAGATCATCCAGCGCGGCTGCAGCGGCATCGGCGGTGGACGCGGTGTAAATAGCTC
>NZ_VRMC01000209.1:0-2549 GCF_008369905.1 Pseudonocardia sp. EV170527-09 | reverse complement strand
GACCACGGCTCGCAATTCACGTCCTGGGCGTTCGGGCGCCGACTGATCGAGGCGGGACTAGTCGGTTCCATGGGCTCGGTCGGCGATTGTTACGACAACTCGATGGTCGAGTCCTTCTGGGGGACGATGCAGCTGGAACTACTCGACTCCAGATCCTGGAAAAGCCGCGCCGATCTTGCCAATGCGATATTCGAGTGGATAGAGTGCTGGTACAACCCGATCAGGCGCCACTCCAGCATCGGGATGCTCAGCCCAGCCGACTACGAAACAGCCCACACCCCACCACACCAAGATCACTGACCCCACACCGTCAGTGTCCGGCGCAGGGGGCCAAGCTCAGATCTTGAAACAGTCCCCTACTCATAAACAGGCAAGGATGTGTCCATCGATCTGCTCCTGCGGGTCGTCGCCTCTGGCGGCAGCGTCGACGGCCTGACAGCGGCCGCGGGTGACCTGGGGCCAGGCCCGGGCCACCCCGGTCGGGGTGGCCACGCCAGCTATAATGGACTGCCAAAGGACCGCCTGATCGTGGGGCCTGGAAGGCGGGGTTCGATCGGTCGGGCGGGTGGACGATGAACGCCATGAACGGAACGGCGAGGTCCAGGTTCGGGGCGGCTGTGGTCGTGGTGGTGGCTGTGGTCGCGGTCTTGGCCGGCTGCGATGGGCAGCCGGCTCAGGATGGGCATGTGCATCACAGTGGGTATGTGGGTGAAGGGGATCAGGCCGCAGCGGCGGTGCGAGCTGTCGAGGCGCGTGATCTGCACGGGCGGTGGTTTCCTGCGGGGAGTGTCGCGGCGGGACGGGCGTTCGTGGAGTTCACCCCGGACGGGCGGTGGAGCGGGTCGGATGGGTGTAACGCCGAGCGTGGCAGCTGGAAACTCGAGTCGGGCGGGAAGTTGGTTGCGACTGCTGAGCCGAGTACGTACATGCAGTGTGAGAACGTGCCGGTCGAGTGGTGGGTCTCCCATGCCTCTCGGGCTGAGCTCGCTGGTCAGGTGCTGATCCTGCTGGGGGATTACGGCACGGCCCGCCTGGTCCGCACCCAAAACTGAGCAGAGTGTCGGTGATCAGCCCGCGTGAGGGTCCCGGCGTAGCTGACCCGATGCCGCCGCCGCTGCCGGTGCGGTCGGTGCTTGACCTCTCGCTCGTCGATGGGGGGTTGCCGTTGGCGATCTCGGTCGCTGGTCTCGTCGCTGCGGTGTTCCTTGGGTGGCCACGTGGCCGGCGGTGGCACCGCTCGGCCGGTCTCGTCGTCGCTGTGGCGACTCTTCTTCCGGTGGTGGCTGCCGTGGTGTTGAACGTGCTGTGGCGGTTGACGCCGGACGTGCTCCCGGCTCGTCTGTTCGTGTGGACGGGGGTCGCGCTCGCGGCGGTGCTGGCCGGGGCGGTGGCTGCCCGGCGGGGCGGCTGGGTGACTCGGCTGCTTGTCATTCCGGCGGTGCTGCTGGTCCTGGTGACCAGTGGTGTCAAGGTCAATGCGATCTACGGCTATTATCCGACCCCGCGCCCGCTGCTGGGCCTGGCCGACCCGAACGCCCTGGACCCGGCACGTGTCCCGCACCGCACTGGCACCGCCGTCGCCCCGGCCCGGTGGGTCCCGCCCCCGGATCTCCCTGCCCGGGGCGCGGTACTGGAGCTCCCCATTTCCGCGCCGGTGTCGGGTTTCGCCGCGCGCCCGGCCGTGGTCTATCTCCCGCCTGCCGCGCTGGTCGTCGGTGCGCCGCGGTTGCCCGTCCTCATCCTGGTTGCCGGCCAGCCCGGATCGCCGCGTGATTGGTTGACCGCTGGGCGGCTGGCTGCGGTGCTCGACGTGTTCGCTGCGGCGCATCGTGGGCTCGCGCCGATCGTGGTCGTCCCGGATGCGACCGGTGGCACGTTCGCCAATCCGCTCTGCGTCGACTCCTCCCGTGGCGCCGTCGAGACCTACTTGCGTCGCGACGTGCCCGACTGGATCCGAGCCCGCTTCGACGTGGACCCCGACCCGCGGCACTGGACCATCGGCGGGTTCTCCTACGGCGGCACCTGCGCCTTGCAGCTCGCTGTGCGTGCCCCCGAAGTCTATCCGGCGTTTCTCGATGTGGGTGGGCAGGACGAACCGTCGCTGGGCACCCGCGCCGAGACGGTGACCGCGCTGTTCGGCGGCGACGACGCCCGCTTCCGCGCGGTCAACCCGGCCGACCTGCTGCGCACCCACCGCTACGACGGTGTGTCCGGCACCGTCGTCGTCGGGTCGGCGGAGGGCGACGACGTCGGGCGGGCCGCCCGACTCGTCGACCTCGCCCGGTCGTCGGGGATGCGAGTCCGCCACCTGGTGCTGCCCGGTGGACACTCCTGGGCCGTGGCGACCGCCGCCCTGCAGCTCACGCTGCCCGACATCGCCGCCCGCACCAGCCTGCACCCCGCGACGCCGAGATGAGCAAGCTGAGAACACCTCACTCACAGAGCGCGGCGTCAGGGAAGGGTGGGACTGTAAGAACATCGGTGTAACTCCGATCAAGGAGTGTGGACCCGATGACAGACCAGGCAGCGGAGCCGGTGACCGACCTGGA
>NZ_VRMC01000208.1:0-2600 GCF_008369905.1 Pseudonocardia sp. EV170527-09 | reverse complement strand
ACCGCGTGCACGGTCGAGGCGGCCATGCCCAGGCGCCCGGCGATCTGGACCGGGCCCAGCCGGTGCCGCCAGCGCAGCCGTACGATTCGCCGCACCAGACCGACACGGGTCTTCGTCGGTGAGGACCTCGGCCGTGAGCTGCGGTCGGCCATCCCCGCCGGCCCCTCGGCCCGGTAGCGGTCGGACCACTTCTTGGCGGTCCGCGCGGAGACCATGAACATTGTCGCGGCCGCGGTGTGGGTCCAGCCGTGCTCGACGACGAGTTGAGCGAGCCGCAGCCGGGCGCGCGGGGTCAGAGCGGCGTTAGCGTGGGACACGAAGGCCTCCGGTGGGTGAAGCGGTTCCTCGACAGCTCCACTTCACAACCGGAGGCCTTCGTCTGTCAGCCAGACTCACCGCCCCCGGACGGGACAACCTCCCTGGACATCACAGCTAGGGACGCCCGGTCCGCTCCTGGATCTGCTCGGGCGTCAGGTCGCCGGTGTGGGCCGCGACCATCCAGGCGTGGCCGAACGGGTCGGCGAGCCGCCCGGCGCGCTGCCCGTAGTCGTGGTCGGTCACCGGGAACAGCACGCGGCCGCCGTGGGCCACCATCGCCGCGGCGACCGCGTCCGGGTCGTCGACCTCCAGGGCCATGATCACCGCTCCGGGCCCCGACGGCGCCGGGTCGACGGCGTCGCCGTCCTTGAGGGCCCACTCGGCGCGACCGGCCCGCAGCAGGGCGTGCACCACGGCACCGGAGCCGTCGGTGTAGCGCTCCACGAGCTCCGCGCCGAATGCGGCGAGGTAGAAGTCGATCGCGGCGTCGGCGTCGTGCACGACCAGCCGCGGGTACATCCGCTCAACAGCCATGCCGGACACCTTGCCGCAGCCCCACCGCGCGTGTAGTGGACGAATCGGAGGCCCGTACCCTGGTGACGTGAGCCTCAGACTTCTCGACTCAGCGACCAGGGAGCAGCGCGCCTTCACGCCGCTGCGGACCGGAGCCGTGTCGATGTACGTCTGTGGGGCGACGGTGCAGGGCCTGCCGCACATAGGCCACGTCCGCTCGGGCCTGAACTACGACGTGCTGCGTCGCTGGCTGGCCCGGTCCGGCTACGACGTCACGCTGGTCCGCAACGTCACCGACATCGACGACAAGATCCTGCGCAAGGCGCAGGCCGCGGGCCGTCCGTGGTGGGAGTGGGCGGCCACCCACGAGCGGGCCTTCACCGCCGCGTACGACGCGCTCGGCTGCCTGCCGCCGTCGGTGGAGCCCCGGGCGACCGGGCACATCCCGCAGATGGTCGAGCTGATCGAGCGGCTGATCGAGCGCGGTCACGCCTACGCCGCGGGTGGCGACGTGTACTTCGCCGTGCGCACCCTGCCCGACTACGGCGCGCTGTCCGGTCAGCGCGTCGACGACGTCCACCAGGGTGAGGGCGAGGGCGGCGCCAAGCGCGACGCACTGGACTTCACGCTGTGGAAGGCCGCCAAGCCCGGCGAGCCCAGCTGGCCCACCCCCTGGGGGAACGGGCGTCCCGGCTGGCACCTGGAGTGCTCGGCGATGGCGACGGCCTACCTCGGCCCGGAGTTCGACATCCACGGCGGCGGCCTGGACCTGGTGTTCCCGCACCACGAGAACGAGCGCGCCCAGAGCCACGCCGCCGGCGACGGCTTCGCCCGCTACTGGCTGCACAACGCGTGGGTCACCATGGGCGGGGAGAAGATGTCGAAATCGCTGGGGAACACCCTGGCGATCGAGAACCTGCTCGAGCGGGTCCGCCCGGCCGAGCTGCGCTACTACCTGGTCGGCCCGCACTACCGGTCGGCGATCGAGTACTCCGACGCCGCGCTGGACGAGGCCGTCGCCGCGTACCGGCGGATCGAGTCGTTCGTGCACCGGGTGCGCGAGCGGCACGGCCTGCCCGAGGTCGCGACGGAGCTGCCCGGCGCGTTCACCGCCGCACTCGACGACGATCTGGGCACCCCGCTGGCGCTCGGCACCGTGCACACCCTGGTGCGCGAGGGCAACACCGCCCTCGACGCCGGGGACGTCGCGGGCGCCCTGCGGACCGCGTCCGCGGTCCGTGCGACGACCGAGGTGCTCGGCCTGGACCCGCTGGCAGCCGGCGGCGCGGCCGAGGAGTCGGGCGACGCCGCCCGGCAGGCACTGGGCACCCTGGTGGAGTCGATGCTCGAGCGCCGCCGGGCCGCGCGCGCCGAGCGCGACTTCGCCACCGCGGACCGGCTCCGCGACGAGCTGCTCGCCGCCGGGATCGCCGTCGAGGACGGCGCCGACGGCTCCACCTGGACTCTCAAAGACGCTTAGGTGTGATGTCCAGGGAGGTTGTCCCGTCCGGGGGCGGTGAGTCTGGCTGACAGACGAAGGCCTCCGGTTGTGAAGTGGAGCTGTCTAGGAACCGCTTCACCCACCGGAGGCCTTCGTGTCCCACGCTAACGCCGCTCTGACCCCGCGCGCCCGGCTGCGGCTCGCTCAACTCGTCGTCGAGCACGGCTGGACCCACACCGCGGCCGCGACAATGTTCATGGTCTCCGCGCGGACCGCCAAGAAGTGGTCCGACCGCTACCGGGCCGAGGGGCCGGCGGGGATGGCCGAC
>NZ_VRMC01000207.1:0-2720 GCF_008369905.1 Pseudonocardia sp. EV170527-09 | reverse complement strand
GACCCCTCGACCACCCTGCAGTGATCAGCGAACGGGCGGCCCGGCATGCCGTCCGACGAGGGCAGCAACGGCTCAAGTCGGGCCCACTGGACATCGGTCAGGACCGCACGACGCGACACCTGCTGATCATCGCGCAGCCCCGACCGGCCGAGTTAGGAGACACACCCTAGTCGTCGAGTCGAACCGGGCGGGTTCGCTACTCGACTGGGCGCGCCCCGGCGCAGTAATGACCTTCGGAACGCACGAGTTCCGGTGGAGCAGTAGCGACGCCTTCCTATCGCTACCTAGGGGTGTCTCCCAACGCGCGCAGCCAAGAGATCATGGTTTTGAGCGCGACTCCGCTGCGGAAGATCAGAGCCAGCTTGACGTAGCGGGTCACGTGCCAGTAGATCAACACCTTCCGCCAGCCGCTACTCGACCGCGATCCGCACCGGATCAGTCAGGGGGAAGATACTCGCACACGAGGGGAGTCGTCACGCGGATCCCGTGCACGTCGTCGATCAGGTGGTGCTTGGAACCCGGGCGGTCACGATTGATCGGCGCCGGCTGGATATGGTTTCCTCCTTTGAAGTGACGTGCACGTGTGAGGCGTCCACAGCGCAGCGGTCGAGGTTGAGCCGGTGGCTGCGGCGCAGTTCGGGCAGCAGCAGCTCGCGCAACACCGGCCCCCGCACCCTGAGCGCGAGCCCTCGGGATCTGGTCCCAGTTCTGATCCCGTTCTTGAGTACGCACATGATCTCGGTCGGATAAAATCTTCTCGCTACCGTCAACCTCAGTGGACTCGGTGACCTCGTTCGGGTGGCTCTCACGCTCGTGATTGAGGTCGCTTAATGTAAAGGACATGTCGATGCCTGTCAGTAGCGTCATCGCTACCCACGGACTCACTCGGGATTTTCGCCGCACACGAGCAGTGGATAGAGTAAACTTGAAGGTTCGCTCTGGTAAAATTTATGGACTGCTCGGGCCGAACGGCGCCGGTAAGTCAACGACACTCAAAATGATCGTCGGCCTCCTGAGGCCGAGCGCAGGGGAGATCTCGCTGTTTGGCACACCGTGGCGTCGCGAGTCACTCGACCGGATCGGAGCCTCGATTGACGGCCCCAGCCTGTACGAACATCTCTCCGCCACCGCGCACTTGCAGGTGCATGCGCACTTGATTGGTGTAGGCCGTGACGAGGTGCAGTCGGCACTTGCCGCGGTGGGGCTCAGCGACACCGGCCGTGCCCGTGTCCGGACGTTCTCCACTGGGATGAAGGGGCGGCTCGCGCTTGCGACCGCGATGCTGGGCGAACCTGACCTACTCTTGCTCGACGAACCGCAGAACGGTCTGGACCCTGAGGGCATGAGCGCGCTGCGTGTACTCATGCGAGATGTCGTCGCTACTGGCCGAACGATCGTTCTGAGCAGCCACCTTCTGAATGAGGTAGGAAAGGTGGCCGACGACATAGGTGTCATCTCTTCGGGGCGGCTCATCTTCCAGGGACCTGTGCATGAGTTCGCACCAGAGGGCGACGTTGAGCGAGCATACTTCCGCATGACTGAGGGGAGGTCCCGATGAGTGCAACGACGTCGATGAGGGGTGCCTTCCAGGCCGAGAGGATCCGTTGGCGGTCCTCAGCAGTGACTCGTCTGCGTTGGGCGGCTGCAGGTTACGGCGGGCTTTCTGCGATGCTGGCTTTGAGTACCGATTCTGCCCTGAGCTGGTACTCTCTACTTGCCTATCAGAATCTGTGGATCGTGGGTTTTGGCCCGCTGTTTCTCGCTCTCATTGTTGGCACACAGGCGTCACTCGAACACTCGTACCGTGGTGGCGGCACCTGGAGTAGACCGACGGCACCGTGGGTCGCGAGGTTCGCACGATTTGGCATGCTTACACCAACGGTACTCATGGTGAATCTCCTCGCCATGCTCGTGCCGATCGCTGCGGGGCTGGTACTGGCTGGTCCACCACCTGTCGCTCACCTGCTGGCTTCAGTAGCAGTATCCACGCTGGCCCAGCTCGGCTTACTCGCAGTCCTGGTTAGATCCGGGATACACGTCGGACGAACAGCGGTGCTCGCCGTGGGACTCGCCTGGGCAGTAGCTGCAGTGCTGACAGCGGAGTCGACGGCGTGGCCGATCAGCCCATTCGCCTGGACACTGCGAGGATCTCTGCCGGTGATCGGGACACACGCCAACGGTGAAGCTCTCTTACCGAGCGATGCGCTCGCCACCGCCTCAATCGTTACCCCTACGCTGCTATCTCTGGCACTAGCTATCAGCGTCCTCGCTCTACCAGTCCCCGGTGGCAGAGTCGGAGCACCTACCGCAAGACACGACGGCGATTTTCTATGCTGAATAGACAACAGTCAGTACGCGTTTCAGGCGGCCCGAGTAAGGTGGTGAAAAGTCGACCCGTACGCGCCGCACTCGTAGTCCTGGGCTGCACGCCGATCTGGCTGCTCATGCCCGTTGCCGTGGCCGTGCCGTCGTTGTTCCTGCGTTGGCGTGAACCAGGCCAAGCGATCGAAGTACTCACACTCGCCATCGTGCCACTCAGCGCGGTGATGCTCGCTATATTAGTCCAAGGCGCCATGAGTAATGGTATCCGAGCAGCCTCAACGAGGAGGTCTCACGTCGGCATTCAATGGCGGGCCGCGACGGCGATCGCAGTAGGAGTGGAATGCAGCATAGTGGCAGCCACTGGAGCCGTGTTCGCGGTAGCGGGCCTCCCGTCGTCG
>NZ_VRMC01000206.1:0-2722 GCF_008369905.1 Pseudonocardia sp. EV170527-09 | reverse complement strand
GTCACCCGCAGCCTCGACCCGACCGGACGAGGCCACACCCGATGGATGATGCGCTGGAAGCCAGTCCTCAACGCCTTCGCCATCACTTTCGGTGACCGCTGGCCGGGCGCCGAGCACTACTGACAACATCGCCGGAACCACCGTTCTCGTTACAGACCCCCGCCTTGAGGGCGAGGTCGACGAGGGCGACCGCCTCCGGCACTGCCACGACCGCTCCCCCCAGATACGTCGCGGACGGTGCCCGGCGGCATCCGTCACGTCCTCGTCATGGATACACGAACGGTGACGGCCCCGGTCACCCACGGGGTGGGTGGCCGGGGCCGGTCGGTCCGGGCGGTCGAACCTGCTCCTCCGCCCGGAGCAGTGCGGTCGGTCAGCGGTGACTCAGCGGTGGGTCAGAGGCCCACGTGCACGTCGGCGGAGACGTCGTTGTGCGAGAGCACGTCGGTGTGGCTGTGGTTGTCGACCTGGGTGTCGGTGTGCTGGCTCGCGTCGGTGTTGAACGAGTCGTCGATGTCGGTCGAGGTGTGCGTCTCGGTGTGGGTCTTGTTGAACGAGTCGGTCGCGTCGTTCGAGCCGGTGGCGGTGCCACCGACGGCCGCGGCGCCACCGTGGTCGGCGGAGATGTCGCCGGTCGTGGTGGCCGAGCCGGAACCGAAGGCGGTGGTGTTGCCGTCGCCCTTCACCACGTTGTTGTCGTCGCCCACGATGTTGTCGTGGCCGGTGGTGACGGTCGAGTCGCGGATGTCGTCGCCGGCGGCCACCGAGCCGTCGCCGGACGCGACGACCGACTTGGTGTCGATCGACTGCTTGAAGTCGCCGCCGCCGGTGTCGACGTTCTGGTTCACCGAGTTGTCGACGATGGTGTCGCGGTCGTCGACGTTGTAGGTGTAGTGGTTGTTGGTCACGTACTTGTCGATGTACTTGACCGGGTCCTCGCCGTGGTGGACGGGCGGCGGCGGGGTGTGGTGGTGGCCGCCGTGGCCGCCGCCGGTGTTGTAGTCACGGTCGAAGGACACGTCGTCGTTGTCCTGGGCCAGGACCAGGGCGTCGCGGACGTCGTCGGCGGAGACCTCGGACAGGCCGCACTGGGCGAGGACACCGTGCGGGTCCTCCTTGAACTCGGCCAGGGCCTTGGGGTCCTTCAGCAGGTCCAGGATGAACTGGATCAGCGACTTCTCGACGGACATGGCGATCTCCTCTGCGGGTGCCGCCGGGCTCGCGCGCTCGGCGGAGGGTTCGGGTGGTGCGGGAGGTGGTGACCGGGCCGGGGTCGGGGGCGTCCCGGCCCGGTCACCGGGCGGTGCGGTGGGTCAGCCGACGGCGAGGTCGATGCCGTTGTGCGACGCGATGTCGGTGTGGCTGTGGTCGTCGATCGACGTGTGGGTCTCGGTGCTGGCGTCGAGGTTCCCGGAGTCGTGGATCTCGGTGTTCTCGTGGGTCTCGGTCCAGGTCTTGTTGAACGAGTCGGTCGCGTCGTGCGAGCCGGTCGCGTTGCCGCCGATGGAGACCGCGCCGCCCTTGTCGGCGGAGATGTCGCCGGTCTTGGTGGCCGAGCCGGAACCGAAGGCGGAGGTGTTGCCGTCGCCCTTGACCACGTTGTTGCCGTCGCCCACGACGTTGCCGTTGCCGGTCGTGATGGTGGAGCCGTCGATGTCACCGCCGGCGGCCACCGCGCCGTCACCGGAGGCGGTGGTCGACCGGATGTCGATGTCCTGGTCGAAGTCGCCACCGTGGGTGTTGATGTGCTGGTTCACGGAGTTGTCGACGATGGTGTCGCGGTCGTCGATGTTCTCGGTGTGCCAGACGTCCTTGACGTGCACGTTCTCGTGGGAGGCTGCGGCCTTGTGGCCGTGGTCGCCCTTGCCCTCGCTCCAGCCGCCCTTGTCGCCGCCCCAGTTGAAGCCGGTGTCGTAGTGGCGGTCGAAGGACACGGTGTCGTTGTCCTGCGCGATGACCAGCGCGTCGCGGACGTCCTCCGGGGACAGGTCGGCGAGGCCGTAGTGCTGCAGGACCGCGTTCGGGTTGTCGTTGAACCAGTCGCGGACCTGGATGCTCTCGGAGCCGCTGCCGAGCAGGAGCTTGATGAAGTCGATCAGCGAGATGTCGTGTGCAGCCATGTCGGCCTCCGGAGTCGCTCGGGGGGTGACCGGTCCGTCGGCGACGACCGGTGTTGACGACGAAAGCTAGGGACGCCGGACCGTCCGGCCATCGGGGATCGCTCCGGGTCCGTCGGGGGGCCGTTAGGGGATCGGTCCCCCACTTCGTTCCGCTGCGCGGCACCGGCTAACTGTGATGTCCAGGGAGGTTGTCCCGTCCGGGGGCGGTGAGTCTGGCTGACAGACGAAGGCCTCCGGTTGTGAAGTGGAGCTGTCGAGGAACCGCTTCACCCACCGGAGGCCTTCGTGTCCCACGCTAACGCCGCCCTGACCCCGCGCGCCCGGCTGCGGCTCGCTCAACTCGTCGTCGAGCACGGCTGGACCCACACCGCGGCCGCGACAATGTTCATGGTCTCCGCGCGGACCGCCAAGAAGTGGTCCGACCGCTACCGGGCCGAGGGGCCGGCGGGGATGGCCGACCGCAGCTCACGGCCGAGGTCCTCACCGACGAAGACCCGTGTCGGTCTGGTGCGGCGAATCGTACGGCTGCGCTGGCGGCACCGGCTGGGCCCGGTCCAGATCGCCGGGCGCCTGGGCATGGCCGCCTCGACCGTGCACGCGGT
>NZ_VRMC01000205.1:0-2729 GCF_008369905.1 Pseudonocardia sp. EV170527-09 | reverse complement strand
TGGTACCCGCCCGCAACGGGAACACCGGCCAGCCCCGCCCGGCCAACCCGAGCGCGACCCGGCACAGCTCCTCCCCCGCCGCGCTCACCGCAGGCCCCCGTCAACGGCCGCCCGCTCGGCGGCGTGAGCGTCCCAGTCGCACTGCGGGCACCACATGCCCTCGGGCCCGAGGGTCCAGTACTCGGTGGTGTCGGCGTGGAGGATCGCGGCGGCCCTGGTCGGGAAGTGCAGTATGTTGCCGTCCTCGTCGACGTGGGGCTGACCGCAGCCCACACAGGCCACGGTGACGCAGGTGTACGCGCTGAACCCCGACAGCGCCTCCAGCCAGCCGGGCTCCGTCTCCGCGCTCATCGCCGACCCCCACCGTCGCGGCGGGCGCGGCGGCCGTGCTGGTGGTGGAACCCGCCGGGGCCGGGGGTGTCGATGGAGGTCGTGCGGCGGGTCAGGTTGTGGGTGACCGGACCGACCGTGATCGCGAACGACCAGCGGCCGGACTGGTTGACCGTGGCCCGCAGCGGGCCGAGTCGGAACGTCTTGCGGGCGCGGAACCTCATCGCGGGTCTCCCTGGTGGTGGCGGGTCGGGTGGGTGGTGTCGTGGCAGTCGAGGCAGCAGCCCAGCGAGCGGGGGATGCAGTACCCCGCGTCGCGACCGCACGACGGGCAGCGCCGCCGGGCGGCCAACGCCCGGCCCAGCGCGGCCCGCTGCCCGGGTGTGGGGGTCCGCTTGGGGCCCAGCTCGGCCGGGTCCCACAGCAGCGCCCACCGGCGTCCGCGGCGGCACTCGATCCGGCCCACCGGCGCCGCTCCCGCCGGAGCTCGCCCGGCCGCCCGCATCTGTCGGCGGGTCACCAGCCCCGCCGGGGCACAGCGCCACCGCCACGTCGGCAGTCCGTCGTGCATGCGGGCGGTGGGCTGCCAGCCCCACCGCTCGGTCATCACTCCGTGCTCACTCTGCGTCGACATCGCTGCTCCTGTTTTCGGCATCACGAAGGACAGGGAGGGAGGCACCGCAGGGTGTCTCGATCCCGCTTTTTAGGGGTTTTCGCTGGTGGGAGCGGGGTGGGTCCCTGGACTCCCTGAACCGGTGTTGTCGCTGATCAGGGCAGGGAGGCAGGGTCAGGGAGGCGGGGAGGGAGAACTCCCTGCCTCCCTGAGCGACTCCCTGTGATCAGCCGTCCCCGCCGGGCCGGTCGCTGTCACCGTCGGTGGTGGTGAGGCGGTCGGCGATGGCCTCGGCGACCCGGGCGGTGGAGACCTGCATGGTGCCGTCGGACTTGTAGGGCTTGGCGCTGTCGGGCAGCTCCTCGGCCAGGCGCTCGAAGGTCCAGGACCCGTAGTGGGTGCGGTCCAGCGCGGCCAGCAGCGCGAGCGCCTCTTGGGTGCGCATCCGCTTCGCGCCCGCCTCGGCGAGGACGTGGGCGAGGTCGTCGAGCAGGTCCCGCCCCGCGACCGGCTCCGGGGTCCGCGCTCCGGTGGTGGTGAGTCCGGCGTCGGCGCGGATCCCGAGGGCTCGTTCGACGACGGGGGTGACGTCGTCGACGCCGTTGCCGCGGGCGACGTAGAAGCAGCGCATCAGCCCGTCGGCCGGGGTGAATCCGCTGGTCATGGCCGTGCCCAGGTCCCCCATGTCGGTCGTGCCGTCGGAGTCGACGGTCATCGGGCGCAGCGTGGTCGCCGAGATCCCCGCCTTGTGCTTGCCGGTGCCCAGGATGGCGTCGTTGCCCTGGTGATCGGCGATGGCGAAGCACGCCCGGTTCGACAGCACCTTCGCCACCTTCCGCGGCAGCGAATCGGCCGACGGGACGGGGGTGGCGAAGATCAGGGTGACCCCGTACTTACGGGCCTTCGCGACGATCTTCTCCACCAGCTCGGCGGCCTCCTCGCCCACGCCGGAGACGAACAGCTCTTGGCACTCGTCGATCACCACCACGCGAGGCCGCATCGTGGGGTCGGCCTCGGCCAGGGCCCGGGTCAGCTTCGGCTCGCCCGCGGCCTGGAGCTTGCGGCCGCGCTCGGACAGCTCCGACATCAGGCCCCGCAGCGCGTCCAGGACCGTGGGGATCTGCTCCGGGTCGTCGGACACGAACAGCGTCCGCAGCCGCGGCTTGAGCGGGTCGTAGTCGGCGTTGACGGCCATGCAGTAGACGTCGACCTCAACGAGGGGGTCCAGGATCGCGCCCAACAACGCGGTGATGATCAGGGTGGACTTGCCCGATCCCATCATTCCGGCCACGCCCCAGTTCGCGGCGAACAGCCGCCCGAGCACGAGCTTCCCGCGGGGGTCGACCCCGACCGGGACACCCTTGAAGTAGTCCGCCGTCCCGTCGGTCAGGAGAGGCCACGGCGCGACGGGCTTGGTCAGTGAGCCCTGGTCGGCGGTCCACAGATCCATCACGCCGGGCTTGTCGCGGGGCTCGGTAGGCCACACCTCGACCGGCAGGCGCAGCAGGTTGTGGGCCAGGACGGGCTTGTTGTTGTTGATCATCTCGACGGTGACGCCCTCGGGGAGCAGGAGCTGGCAGTGCCAGCCCTTCCCGTCATGGGTCGGCGGCATGACCCAGCGGGGTGCCCAGCCCTCCCGGAACTTGCGGTTGAGGGCGGGGATGTTCATGTTCCGCAGCGCGTTGATCACGGCCCGCTCGTCGGGGACGACGTCGCGGCGGGACTCCTCCGGCTCACCGGGGGCGACCCAGGCGGGCAGTTCGCAGCGGGAGCGTCCGAGGTGCCA
>NZ_VRMC01000204.1:0-2732 GCF_008369905.1 Pseudonocardia sp. EV170527-09 | reverse complement strand
GATCGAATCGTTGAACGCCCGCTACCGGCGAGCAGTCCGAGCGCGAGGGCATTTCCCCAGCGAGCAGGCCGCGATGAAATGTCTGTACCTTGTCACCCGCAGCCTCGTCACCCGCAGCCTCGACCCGACCGGACGAGGCCACACCCGATGGATGATGCGCTGGAAGCCAGTCCTCAACGCCTTCGCCATCACTTTCGGTGACCGCTGGCCGGGCGCCGAGCACTACTGACAACATCGCCGGAACCACCGTTCTCGTTACAGACCCCGGCGTTGGGGGCTCCCGTGTCCACGCCGGCCCGGCGGTCCGAATCATCCCGCCCCGGGGTCCGGGCGGGACGGGGTGGGGGTCACTCCGCGCTGTCGTCGCAGCGCACAGCGTGATCGGTGATCGATCTCCTTGTCCCCCAGGATGATCACGCGGCTGCCGGAGGGACGCTCGACGACGGCGCGGGAGCCGTGGTCGTCGGGCCCGGGGCCGGGGTGGTCGGGTCGGTGGCGGGCGGGGTGGTGACCGGCGGGGTGGCCGGAGCGGGGGAGCCCTCCGCCGGTGTGTTCGGGCCCGTGCTGGTCGCCGGCGGCGTGGTGACCGGCGGGGGCGACACCACCGGGGCGGACGGCACGGCCGGTCCCGGAGCAGCCGGAGCCGGCACGACCGGGGCGGGCGCGGCCGGAGCGGGGGCGCCGGGCGCGACCGGCGCAGCGGCACCCGCGGCGGGGCGGGCCGCGACGCCCCCGGTGGCTGCGCCACCCGAGGTGCCGGCGCGCGTCCCGCCCACGGGGGCTCCCGCGACCGGGCCGGACGCGTCACCGGCGGCCGGGGCGGCGCCCGGGGCGACCGGGGCCGGTGCGACGGCCGGTGAGCTCAGCACGGGGGCCGCGCTCAGCTCACCGATTCCCGGGCTCGTCGTGGGCCAGAACAGCAGCGCACCGGCGATGGCGGCGGCACCGGCGAGGCCACCGGCACCGACCACCAGGCGCTGCCGGGTGACCAGGCCGCGGCGGGCCGCACCGGCGGGGGCGTCCCGGGTGACCAGGGTGTCCGGCGCGGGACGCTCCGGGCGGGCGATCGCCGGCGCGGTCACCTGTCCGGCCCCGAGGACCGACGTCCGTGCGGGGGCGGGGGGCTGGGCCGTACGGGTGCGGGGGACCGCGGTCAGCGGGCCGGTCGGCGGCTCCGGGTCGAGCAGGGCGACGGCCGTGCGGTCCGGGGCGGGCGCCTCGGTCCGTGCGGTCCGCTCCCGCTCACCGCGGGTCGGCCACGCCGGGGTGGCCCGGTCGCTCCGGTCGCCACGGTCGGCGCTGCCGGCGCGGTCGGCGGCGTCCGGCCCGGGCCGGTCCCACGGGCTGCGCCCGGCGGGGTCGACGGGCTCGCGTGGGGTGGGGACACCGGTCAGCGGCGCCATCCGCACACCGGGCCAGGAGGTCCCCGCCCCCGGCGCGACGGCCAGTGCCGCGCCCCGGGCGGCGTCGGCCACCGGGTCCGCGACGACGGCGACCGGGCGGCCCAGTGCCGCCGAGACCGCCTGCACCACGACCGGCATCCGTGCAGCGCCGCCGGCGAGCAGCACCTCGGCGTCCGGGGCCGCGGCCACGACGTCCTGCACCAGGTCGGTGACCGGCTCGAGCAGCGGGCGGGTGAGCTCGTCGAGGTCGGAGCGGTGGATCCGGACCGCGGCCCGCAGGCCGGGCAGCTCCACCGGGACGGTCGCGACCGTGTCCCGGGACAGCAGCTGCTTGGCGGCGCGGCACTCGTCGCGCAGGGAGGTCAGAGCGGCCACGGTCCGCGGGTCGTCGGGGTCGAGCGCGTCGAACGCGGCGGCCGTGGCCGGGGAGGAGGACCGGACGAAGGCGAACACCGCGTCGTCGACGTCGGCGCCACCGGTCCGGCAGGTCAGCGTGCGGCCGACGGCGTCGGGCAGCACCCCGGGCGCGGCCGCGGCCAGCACGGTCGCGGTGGTCCCGTTGCCCCCCAGGTCGACGACGGCGAGCGGCCCCCCGGCCGGCACGACGGCGCGGTGGGCGAGCGCGACGGCCTGCGGCGCGGTCACCAGCGAGACGGTCAGCCCGCGGCGGCGCAGGGCGGCGGCCAGCAGGTCCCGCTTGTGCCGGCCCCAGCCCACCGGGCAGGTGACGCCGATCCGGGACGGCGGGCCACCGTGCCGGGTGGACACCTCGTCGACCAGGACGCGCACCAGCCGGGCGCACAGGTCCTCGGCCGCGTAGGCGAAGCCGCCCAGCGACAGCGGGGTCGGGTCCCCGACCCGGTCGAGAAAGCCGCGTGCGACACGGTCCGGCTCGGCCGGGGCCCGGCGACGGGCGGGCTCACCACAGAGCAGGTCGCCCCCGGGCGTCGCGACGAGCACCGCGGGGAGCACGTCGCTCCCGTCGCGGCCGCCCAGCCGGACGGACTCCGCGGCGCCCCCCGTGCGCAGCACGGCCGCGGTCACCGAGGTGGCCCCCAGATCGATCCCGAGCAGGTACGACACCACTGCTCCCCCCTCGTCGAACCGGCACGCCGGCGTGGTCCTCTCCCCCGACCCATCGGCGGGGGCCGCTCCGGCGTTAGCTGTGATGTCCAGGGAGGTTGGTCAGCCTGGTGACTGGTGGCTGGCCGCCGATGGCGGAGTGAGCGCGGTGGTGATTGTAGAAGTGCAGCCAGCCGGGTAGGGCGTCGTTGCGTTGGCGGGTCGACTCATAGAGTCGGGCGTAGGCCCAGCCGTCGGCCAGGGTCC
>NZ_VRMC01000203.1:0-2787 GCF_008369905.1 Pseudonocardia sp. EV170527-09 | reverse complement strand
AGTTCACAGCCCACGATCAAGCAAACCGTGCCACTAGGGCTTTTCAGCGTTTCCGCCAGGTCACGGCGGCCTGACCTACAACACAACATCGCGGACGAACCTCAGACCCCGGCCATCTGTGGAACCCCGGTCCGACGACGGTGGCCGGCCGTCACGCCGAGGCAGAAGGGCGCGACCCCCGCGAACGCATCCTGACCGGTCGCCGCACGCGCTTCCTCGATCATGGTCCGCACGGTCAGCTCGCCGGTGCGATCTCCGACCGACGGTTTGTCCCCCTGCACGAACAGGAACTGGTCCACGCCGTAGGCGGCGGCGGTCAGGAGATCCCGACGGAAACCCAACAGGTTGCGGTCACGGGAGTTCACGCAGGCGATGCTGGCCCCGCCCATCGCCCGGACCTCGTTGGCCACCGCGATGCTGGACACCGTGGCCCGGCCGATGTGTGATGGCGACTGAGCAGGCAGCCTCCCACGCGTCGATCGCGTTGCTCGCGACGGCGGCACGGTGACCTCGCAGTGGTCCTCCGGGGATCTCGGCCAGGTCGAGGTCGGCGTGATCGACTCGCGATTCGTCCCAGTCGAGGAAGCCGACACGGCCGCCACTCATCCGGACGTTGCCGGGGCCGGGGTCGCCGTGGATGACGCAGTCCGGGCCGGCCGAGAGGGCGGCCCAGGCCTGCCTGCAGAGGTGGACGGCGTGATCGGGCATGGCATCGAGGTCGATGTCTCCTCCGCGTGACTCCCGCTGGAGTTCCCGGGTCGACCGGAAGCCGGGGCGCTGGTTCGCCCATCCCGCAGTCAGCCGGTGCAGCCGCCCCAGCTCGGAAGCAACGAGGGCCCAGTCACCGCCAACGGGCTCCCGCCCGTGCAGCCAGGTTTGCACCACCACACCGCCCGCCGAACGTCGGCCATCCGCTGTGGGGACGGTGTGCGGCACGACGAACCCGCAGTGATCCAGGAACTCCAGTAGATCGAGTTCCCACTCCATGGCCGGAGCTGTTCGCCTGGTGCGCCGCGCGACCAGGCGGTCCCGACCGCGCACCTCGTAGACATCGTTCCGATGTCCACCACCGAGTGGTGCAGTCACGCTGAGACCGGGCCACGGGCTGAGGTCGATCACGGCGCCAGCTTGCCGGACGGCAGGAGAACAACCCCCCACGGCCGGAGCCGGACCCTCGCTGCCGGAGCGCTCGACGACGGCGCCGGTGCCCGAGACGAGTGTCGTCGCTGGAAGCGGTGCACCTCGGGTTTCCAGGCGGTGTCGAATGCGGGCGGAGCCGTGCTTGTTCATCGCGACCGTGGCCAGGTCGACGAGAACGGGCGCCCATGGGCTGTCGAGGGCGCAGCCGCTCAGCTCACCGAACTCGATGGGCAATGACGTCGGCGACGGGAGCTCCAGCGGGAAGGCTCACTCTCGGCCCAGTTCGGTGCAGATGCAGACAGCGTTGTCGTCGGGATCTGCGAGCACGACGAAGGCCGGAGAACGACCGTCGTCGACAACGCGTCCACCCGCCGCCACCGCCGCAGCGATCCGCTCCTCGGCGACCTCCGGAGGGACGGTGACGTCGAGATGGAAGCGCTGCCGATCGCGGGCAGTCGAGTCCGTTGCCTGGAACCACATCGACAGGAGCCCCTGGGCCGGATCGACAACGTCGCTTCCTCCGTCACGCCCGGAAAGAACCGCGGCCCAGAACGGCCGCACCGAGTCGGCAACGGGAGTGTCCAAAGCCAACTCCACTACCTGCACGCGCTGTGGGCGCGCTACCAGACCCCGATCACGGGCGAGGAGACTGATCGACTCGGCCAGGAGGACGTCCTGCTGGGTGACCCCATCCACGTCGGCCGTGCGCAGCGCGATTCGGACGTGTCCGACACGCAGATCCACATTGAGATGGTCATCGTCCGCACCGGCGACCTGCGCAACCGCATCGATGAACGCTGCCCCGTCGCCGAACGAACGGGTGTCGAAGCGGGCGTGCAGCGCTCCCAGCAACCACCGCCAGTCCGTCAGGTCGACCTCACGAACACCGAGACGTGCAGCCACCTCTTCCACAGGGCAACGGTAGGCCACCGGGTCGCGTTTGCACCTCCACCCACTGGAGACAGCAGGGTCGAGCCCATGACTTTCACTGTGCTGAACACCGGGCCGGCGATGCGGGAGATCCTGCGGGCGGCCGAGCCGGACAGAGCCGAGCTACTGCGTAGGGCGCTGGAACCGGCGGCCGGGATGTACAGCTTCTCCCCCGGGGAGCCCGATCTGGTTCACATGCACACGATGGGCTCCGGCTTCCCCCTTGACCGCGATATCGACCTTTCCATGGAAGGGCTGCGACGGCTGGAGGAAGCACGGGCCTGGGAGCGGATCGGAGAGGCCCTGCGAGAGGCGACCAAGGTTCTGGAGCGGGCCAACCCTGGGGTCCGGGTGCCCGACGCGACGGTGCTCCTGGTCCTGGGCGACCCGACTGACGAGTTCTTCCAGACCACCAGCTTGGGGATGAACGCGAGCGATTCGGTACCCGGCTACATCTGCAACGTGCGTTGGTAGTGGAGACCCACCGAGTTCATCGTTGCGCGCGACGCGGTGTTGACGGCCATGGTCTCAGCGAACACCCGTGAGAGTCCAAGGTCATCGAACGCATGGCGGATCAGCTCCCGAGCGCCCTCGCTGGCCAAACCCTGACGCCAGAATCGACGGAGCAGCCGGTACCCCAGGGTCACGTCCGCTGACGTGGTGGACGAAGACGGCTACCTCGTGAGCCTTCGTCGGTCAAACTACGCGGTGATCGCG
>NZ_VRMC01000202.1:0-2949 GCF_008369905.1 Pseudonocardia sp. EV170527-09 | reverse complement strand
TCGGTCAACTCGCCACGTCCCACCACCGGAACATGATCAGCGACCGGGCCTCAAACGATTCGCAGGACACGCCCTAGATGAGCGAGCCGGACGATACTGGCAACTCAACCAGACCGGCACGACCGTACTCGCTGAGCTAGAGCGCGGCCGCACAGTCAGGGAGATTGTGGACGGCCTCGTCGCCGAGCACGACGTGGAGCTGGCCCGCGCGACCGCCGATGTACGACAGCTGGTCGCCGAGCTGAGCAAGGCACGGCTTACCGAGGGCGATGCCGTGTGAGCGTCTCGATGCAATTGCCAGAGCGTCGCCGCGCAGGTACTCTCATCGACCGGAGCATGGCCCGCGGTGCAGTTGCTGCGGCGCATGTGATCGCTCGGCTCCCGCCAACACGCATGCGCACTGTGCTCTCCCTGCTCGCTGCGCGGGCGCGCCCAGCACCTGCGACGACCGTCACACATGCCCACAGTCTCGTCGTGGCGGTGAGTTCCTACTGTGCGGGATGGCGGGGCTGTCTGCCACGCGCGATCGCGGTAGGGCTGATCTGCCGATGCTCCGGCACCTGGCCGGAATGGGCTGCTGGGGTCCGGGCAACGCCACCGTTTGCCGCACACGCCTGGGTGGTCGCGGACGGCGCGATCGTCGGCGAGCCCGGCGGCTCGACCGCGTTTCGCGCGCTCATGCGCGTGCCTCCCGGGCGTAGTACCGCACCGGAGCTGCGATGACAAGTACGGGACGGCGGTCGGGGTGGAACGAACTCGTCGGCCTGCTCACGGGCCACAGGGCCGCCGTCGCTCTTGCCGGGGTCCTCATGCTCGCCGGTGCCAGCCTGTCCCTTGCGCAGCCGCTGATCGCTGGCCGCGTCGTCGACGCCGTGCGCGACTCGGGTCCGGTGGGCATGCTGGTGTGGGTCCTGATCGCGGTCTTCGCTGTGCAGATCATCGTGGACACCAGCAGTCGTTACGTACTGCAGTGCACCGGCGAGAGTGTCGTACTCGAGGTGCGTCGGCAGCTGGTCGGCCATCTCATGCGTTTGCCTGTGCGTACGGTTGATCACACCCGCACGGGCGACCTCGTCTCCCGCGTCGGCACCGACGCGGCAGCTCTGCGTGACACTGTCGGCCGCGGATTCGTCGAGGTCGCAGTGGGTGCACTCTCAGTCGTCGGTGCGGCAGTCCTGATGCTGGGCATCGACTGGCTCATTTTTGCTGCGGTGCTGGCGGTCTTCGTGGGCGCCGCAGCAGTCGTGGCGGTCGTTCTGGGCAGGATCCGCGACGCGGCTGAGGATGTGCAGTCGACGGTGGGCACGCTCGGTGCCGATCTCGAGCTCCAGACGTCGTCTAGCCTCGCTGCAATAGATCTTGATCCGCTGGTAGTGGCCCGTGAACCCGTACTCGGCGACCAGCCGTTCGTGGACCACCGTGGCCTTCAGACGCGGATCCTCGGACAGCCAGGCGTCGATGAGATCGGTGAACGGGTCGACCAACCTGGGCACCGTCCCGGCCCGCGACGCCGCTCGCGGCGGCGCCGACGGCGCATCGGGCGCGAGATACTTCTTCGCCGTGCGCCAGTCGCAGCCAGCGTGAGCTGCGATTTCCTTCCACGTCGCCCCAGCCGCGCGCAACGGGGCGAACCTCCTGATGTCCATCCATGCCTCCACAGGCAGGATCACGGGCGACCACCCTCCGGGCTCGTCTGCTTGGTGACTGACAGAGCCCGGAGGGTGGTCCCTCCCTGAGCTGATCTACTAGTCCGACGCGCCGGACCAACGACAAACCAGCTCGTACCTACAACGACATCAGAGCCCGTACGCGGACAACCTGTGCATTGAGCCTTTCACGGCCGTGCTCCCCATCGGAGAGCTCACCGCATCGTTTGCCTCCCGGCTGCTGGCCGCCGAACGCGCTCGACGCGGGACCTCGTCGCGGCAGGCGTGCGCTGCGCTGTTACCGCCAAACGGTGCTGGTGTTGCGGTGGTTCCTCGACGCTACCCGGATCGCCCCATCTCTCGGTCGACAATCGGCTCTCGCTCTCCACCGCCTACCGGTACCTGCACGAGGGCCGCTGCTGAAGACGGGCTCAGGGTAGTTCGTCGAGGACTGTGGAGTATTCGGCAGGGCAAGTTGAGCCGTTCCGTCAGAGGTTCGCTGTATCGTTCGGAACCGTCGAAGGCGTCGAGGTGCTGAAGGGGTGTGTTGGGTGTCCACATGGGTGCGGAACGACGAAGACGGCCGGAGTTTGTCTGAGAGATGGTTCGCAAGAGGAGTGCCACGTCCGCTGGCGGACACCGGTGGCCTCTCCGTCTGTGAGTACCTCAACCTGGATACGGGCGCAAGTATAGTCCTGCTGCCAACACAGGGGTGGAAAGAGGCCAGAAAGACAGGCGGCGGCTGTTATCAGGCGTGGAACATTCCACCCGGCGACTACCCGGCAATCCAATGGAACGTGAGATCGTCAAGAACGGGCGAGCGAGTCCTCAGCGGATTTGGCGGACCCACCGCGAATGTAGAGTGGAGCCGCGCATTCAGCGAAATGAAGAACGCGATCGAAGAGAAGCTAGACGTAAACGACGAAGCCTGAGGTCGTGTTTGGGAAGAATTTGCGCGCCCGCATCCTGCACTTTCAGTGCCCATGCTCCGGTAGCTGGTCTTGAATCCTGAGCGGGAACATCCTGCGCAAGTGTTATGGAGACATTGACTCCTCGAAGAGGCGACCGACGACTTCCCCGCCCCGGGCAGGGTCCTGAGCGGTGCGGATCCGTTCGGCCAACGCCGCGTCCGCTGCTGCTCTGGCAGCCCGTCGGGGCGCGGCCGCCGAGGCGGCGCTGTCGTTTCCGCACGATCTGCGGTTCGAACGTCGACGCCCGGTCGCGCGGGACCGAGATCTCGATCTCGCCGACCGCATCCGAGATGACCGTTTTCGACCGGGTCCCGTTCCGGGTGTTCGTCGAT
>NZ_VRMC01000201.1:0-2953 GCF_008369905.1 Pseudonocardia sp. EV170527-09 | reverse complement strand
GCGCCGGCGCTCGAGCAGCCAGTCGGGAAAGTAGGAACCGGTGCGGAGTTTGGGGATCGCCAGCTCCACGCTGCCGGCGCGGGTGTCCCAGTCCCGGGCCCGGTAGCCGTTGCGGGAGTTGACCCGCTCGGCGCTGCGTTCCCGATAGCCGGCGCCGCACATCGCGTCGGCCTCGGCCGCCATGAGCGTCTCGGCGAACTGTTTGATCATCGCCCGGAGCAGATCCGGGCTTGCATCAGCGAGCCGGTCGTTCACCCAGCCCGCCACATCGTTCACACTGTCTGACGCGGCCATCGAGTCTCCTCCCTCGAGAACTCTAAGCACTCGAAGGATCACGCGGTGGCCGTCTCATATCCCGACGCCACGCCGTTGATCAGCGACGACGTCGTACACCACGTCCCTGGACGCAACCGGCCGCCGCGACGGCGTGGGCGGGGACACACCGGGTGGACCTGCTGATCTACCCGCTCGCCGTGGCGTCGGCGGTGATGGCGGTTCCGGCGATGGCCGCCTACGGCATCGCCGTCTACGGCGGCCCGACCGGTGCGGTCCTACCCGTCCTGTCCGAGCTGGGGATGTGGGCGTTCGCCCTGGCGGTGCAGTCCCGGCGCCGCGCCCACCCGGGTGCGCCGCTGTGGGCGTTGCAGGTCGGGGTGTGGGCGTTCGCAGCGGTGGCGGCCGGGCTGAACATCGCCCACGGCCTGGACCAGGGCGTGAGCACCGGCCTGGTGATGGGTGTCGTGTCGGTCGCCGGGGTCATCGCCCACCAGCTCGTGACCGCCGGCGCCCGACCGGCCCGCCGCCCGGGCCCGGTGCGGGCGGCCGAGCGCAAGCTGCGCGCCGCCCGCCGGGCGGCGCTGCGGGCGGCGGTCGCCGAGATCGACACCGACGGCGACGCCCGCCTGGTCCACGCCCCCGGGGTCTACCGGGTGCGGCGCGACCGGCTGGGGCGCCCCCTGCTGGCACCGCACACCACCCCGGGACTGCCTGTCGCCGACGACTCGGCGGGGGCTGGGGAGGAGCTGGCCGCCGAGGTGACCGCGTGGCTGGCCGAGCAGACCCCGGGCCTGTCGAGCCTCCCGGTCCCGTCCGCTGAGGACAACGCGGGCGGGACCGGGGACCAGCACGACCCGGCCGATATCGGTACCGAGGACGACCGCCCGGACGGTCACGGTGTCGCGACGCTGGACCGCCCGGTCGGTGACCACGGCCGCCGTCGACCGCGCAAAGCGACCCGGCCGCGGGCCCGCTCGATGGCCGAGCTGCGTGCCGAGCTTGCGGCTGCGGTGGCGGCGGGTGAGGTCGACCCGTCGTCGGCGGAGTCGATCCGGACCGGCCTGCGCTGCGCCCCGGCCAGGGCGCGGGCGCTGCGCGACGAGCACCGAACCAACCAGCCCTGACCAGCGATGATCGAGGGGAATCGACCCGTGAACCACAACCCGCACGACACCGACCACACCGGACACAACACCGGACGCGACACGGACACGATCGAGGGCCCGGCTGCGCGGCCGGCCACCGCCCCGGGGGAGCACGGGCGGCGCCCGCCACCGCGCCCGCACCGCACCCCACCCGCCGACATCCCGACCGCCGACGGCCCGGCCGACGCCGAGCCGTTGGTCGTGGACGGCGAGGTCGTCGACGACCAGGCCCAGACCGGGACCGGTGGCGAGCCGGTGAAGACCCGGCCCGGGACTGCCCTGGCCCGGGTGGCTCGACAGGCCCCGGCCCGCGCCTACAGCGTGTCCCGCGCGGTCGTGGTCCACCCGAGGACCCGGGCGGTGGCGAAGGGCGGGGTGCGCAACCTCTGGTACCCCGTCCTGGGCGCGGGGGTGGCCTACGGCTACTGGCGCGACGCTCACGGCGCGTCCCGGTATGAGCGGCAGATGCGCCGCGCGGAGGTCGCGGGGGATCAGGAAGGGCTGTTGGAGTGGGAGGCCCGTGACGTCGCGGAGAAGCAGCGCCGCCACGACCGGGTCATGGACTGGATCCGCCACCCCCTGGACCTGATCAAGGCCGTCGGCGCCGGGCTGGCCGGCCTGGCCGGACTCCTGCTGCTGCTGGGGGTGGTGCTGGCGTTCGGGCACCGCGACATCACCCAGGTGATTGCGCCGCTGGTCGCGGTCGCCGATCTGGTCGTGTGGGTGTCGTGGTTCCTGGCCGTCTACGGCGCCACCCTCCTGCTCGCCGCCACCGCCGCCGGGGTCGGGCTGCTGTGGCACCTGGGCCGTTCGCGCTGCGAGCTGCCGGCCTGGGTCGCGCCGGGTGAGGCGGAGGAGTCCCGCCGCGACGTGATCCCCGACGAGCGGGCCGTGATCAACGCGCTGCGGAACATGAACATCCCCGCCCTCAACCGCAAGTTCCGGGAGGGCTGGGCGCCGCGCTGGGTGATGCCGCCGACCCATGACGGGAAGGGCTGGCACTGCCAACTGTTGCTGCCCGAGGGCGTCACCGTGGAGATGATCAACAACAACAAGCCGGTGCTGGCGCACAACCTGCTGCGCCTGCCGGTCGAGGTGTGGCCTACCGAGCCGCGCGACAAGCCCGGCGTGATGGACCTGTGGACCGCCGACCAGGGCTCGCTCACCAAGCCCATCGCACCCTGGCCTCTGCTGCGGGACGGGACGGCGGACTACTTCAAGGGTGTCCCGGTCGGGGTCGACCCGCGCGGGAAGCTCGTCCTGGGGCGGTTGTTCGCGGCGAACTGGGGCGTGGCCGGGATGATGGGATCGGGCAAGTCCACCCTGATCATCACCGCGTTGTTGGGCGCGATCCTGGACCCGCTGGTCGAGGTCGACGTGTACTGCATGGCCGTCAACGCCGACTACGACCCCCTCAAACCGCGGCTGCGGACGCTGTTCGTGTCCGACGACCCCGAGCAGATCCCCACGGTCCTGGACGCGCTGCGGGGCCTGATGTCGGAGCTGTCCGAGCGCGGCCGCAAGCTCCAGGC
>NZ_VRMC01000200.1:0-3011 GCF_008369905.1 Pseudonocardia sp. EV170527-09 | reverse complement strand
GCGCCGGCGCTCGAGCAGCCAGTCGGGAAAGTAGGAACCGGTGCGGAGTTTGGGGATCGCCAGCTCCACGCTGCCGGCGCGGGTGTCCCAGTCCCGGGCCCGGTAGCCGTTGCGGGAGTTGACCCGCTCGGCGCTGCGTTCCCGATAGCCGGCGCCGCACATCGCGTCGGCCTCGGCCGCCATGAGCGTCTCGGCGAACTGTTTGATCATCGCCCGGAGCAGATCCGGGCTTGCATCAGCGAGCCGGTCGTTCACCCAGCCCGCCACATCGTTCACACTGTCTGACGCGGCCATCGAGTCTCCTCCCTCGAGAACTCTAAGCACTCGAAGGATCACGCGGTGGCCGTCTCATATCCCGACGCCACGCCGTTGATCAGCGACGACGTCGTACACCACGTCCCTGGACGCAACCGCGCAGCGGCCGAGTTGGTCGGGTGTGACCATCACACCGTGGCCCGCTATGTGCGGTTGCGCGAGGCCGGGTAGGGCCCGGTGGCACGTGAGTATCGGGCTCGTCCGATCGACGAGTATCTGGAGAAGATCGAGGAACTGGTGGTCCGTTCCGGTGGCCGGGTCCGGGCGGACGTGGTGCACCGGCGGATCGCCGCAATGGGCTTCACCGGCGGTGAGCGCACCACCCGGCGGGTGGTCGCGCAGGTCAAGCAGCGGTTCCAGGCCGGGCAGCGGCGGGTGTTCCGGCCCTGGATCACCGAGCCGGGGTTGTGGCTGCAGTGGGACTGGGGTGAGGGCCCGCGTATCGGCGGGCGGCGGACCTCGCTGTGGTGCGCGTGGCTGGCGTGGTCACGGTTCCGGGTGGTGATCCCGGTGTGGGACAAGACGTTGCCCACGATCGTGTCCTGTTTGGATGCGACGCTGCGGCGGATCGGCGGGGTCCCGACCTATGCGTTGACTGACAACGAGAAGACCGTGTCGGTCGACCACGTCGCCCGGATCGCGGTGCGCAACCCGGAGATCGTCGAGGTCGGCCGGCACTACGGGATGACCATCCGCACCTGTGTTCCGGCTGACCCTCAGTCCAAGGGCGGGTCAGAGGCCACGGTGCGGATCGCCAAGGCCGATCTCGTGCCCACCGAGGCGAACCTGCTGGCCGAGTACCGCAAGTTCGGCGAGTTGGAGACGGCCTGCAGGGAGTTCTGCGAGCAGGTCAACGACCGCCCACACCGGGAGACCCGGCGCCGCCCGGTCGAGGCCCTGGCCGAGGAACGCACCCGGCTGCATCCGTTGCCCGGTCAGGCGTTCACGGTCGCGTTCGGCACGACGCGGCGGGTGAACTGGGACTGCACGATCTCGGTGGAGGGCGTGCGTTACTCGGTGCCGCACGGACTGGTCGACACTCGGGTCTGGGCCCGTTTCCACGGCGACGAACTGATCGTCACGGCCGTGGGCGAGGACGGTCCGGTCGAGGCGGCCCGTCATGCCCGGTCCACGCCGGGCACCCCGGTGATCAGCGACGAGCACTACCCGCCGCGCGAGAACACCGATGGTGACCGCGTTCCGAAAGCCACTTCGGCGGAGGAAGCGGCGTTCCTCGCGCTCGGGCCGGGCGCGGCCTCCTGGCTGGTCGAGGCCGCCGCGGCCGGAGCCCGGCGGATCCGGCCGAAGATGGCCGAGGCGGTCGCGCTGGCCAAGCTGCACCCGGCCGCAGAGGTCGACCAGGCGCTCGGCACGGCGGCGATCGCCGGCCGGTTCGCCGAGAACGACCTGATCCGCATCCTGGCCCACCAAGCCGGCCGGGAGCAGGCCGAGCCAGCCAGAGCCGGTGAAGCGCACAGCCTGCAACCGGGCACATCGGCCTGGTCCAACTTCGGCATCACCACGGAAGGGGATGAGGCGTGATGGCGGCACCGCTGCGCACCGTCGCGGGCTCAGGCGGCGACCCGCTGACCGAGGCGATTGACGAGGCGATTGAACTGACCAAACGCCTGAAACTGCCCTATATCCGGCGGTCGCTGACCGATCTGATCCCCACCGCCAAGGCCCAACGCTGGGACCCGGCCGAGGTCGTCCGCGTCCTGCTGGCCGAGGAGGCCGCCGGGCGGGACACAGCCAACCTGCGCACCCGCCGCAAGCGGGCGGCGTTCCCCGCCGGGAAGACCTTCGGCGACTGGGACGAACATGCCTCCACCATCCCGCGCCCGACCCAGGACGCACTCAAGACGCTGGAATGGGTGCAACGCAAGGAAAACCTCTGCATCTGCGGACCGTCGGGCACCGGCAAGTCGCACTTCTGCGAGGCGCTCGGCCAGGCCGCGGTCGAGGCCGGGATGACCGTCGCCTGGTTCACCATCGAGGACCTCGGCGTCCTGGTCCGCCGCCACCGCGCCGACGACTCGATCACCCGAGCGATGACACGACTGATCCGCACCGACCTGATCATCATCGACGACATCGGGCTACTACCGGTCAGCCCGGACGCCGCCGAAGGCTTCTACCGCCTGGTCGACGCCGCCTACGAGCGGCGGGCGTTGGCCGTGAGCTCGAACCTGCACCCGTCCGGGTTCGACGAGATCATGCCCAAGACCCTGGCCACCGCGACCGTCGACCGACTCCTGCACCACGCCCATGTCGTGGTCACTCAAGGTGACAGCTTCCGGCTCGCTCAGGCCACCTCAGGCAAGGGGGTGACGCCGTCGAGCTGACCGAGCCCCATCCCACGGCGGGGAACTATCTGGCCACCGTTGGGGAGAGCTGGATAGCCACCAGCGGGGATAACTCCAGGCCGTCTATGGGGACGAACGAATGGCCATTGACAGTCGTGCTCAGCGAGCTGCGCGGTCAGCCCCGCGGCCACTACGTCCTGTCCGACGTCGCCGGCGCCGCGAACAGCGCCCGCGCCCAGCTCGTGCCGGGTAGCGTCGATCCGGGCGCGATCACGTGGCTGGTGCTGTCCGGGGACGGGCTGTGGTGTCGGTTGATGGACGACCTGACGTGTCGTTGGCCCGGGCGCGATCATGACACGGCTGCCGGGACCGGGGACAGTGCTCTGTCCT